>NZ_AKIX01000013.1:0-113522 GCF_000282075.1 Brevibacillus sp. BC25 | reverse complement strand
CCTTTTCGACCGTAGCAGCCAAGACAGCCTGAAAGGCAGTGGCAGCCGTCTCATTAATCGCTTGTAACGAATCGAGAGGAGCAGGACCATTTTCCGTCAGAAGCGGGCACTCTGCTCCTTCAGGATGGAAGAAATGCGGCTCAAAGCTGATACCAGCATGAAGACGAAGCGCCGATGCACAGGCTGGACAGCGTACCTTGTCCTGCCGGGCAGCCATGCGCCAAAACGGTATGCGGTTGTAGTTCTCTGGTAGCAACAGGATGGGTTTGTTGTCTAGTAAAGCGTAGTTCATCATGACACCTCGGAAACAAGAAGTGCCCCCTGTCGGCAGGGGACACTTGCCATTTTGGTTGTTCTTTTTGATTAGGAATGCATCGACACGATATCCTTAGGAAGAACGGACGAATCTTCTGCTCCCAAATACGTGATGTTCACCCGTGTAATGCGATGGTTTTCCAGTTCACTGATCGCAAAAAGATAGCCTTGGAATGTAACGGTTTTGCCTTTCGCGACCTCTTCATTTAACTGGCTGTAGAGCCATCCGGCAATGGTGTCGACTTCGTCGGAAACGACTTCAATCGATATGTAATCATTCAGTTCTGTCAAGAGAGTTTTGCCGGAAACCGAGAGCGTATTGCTGGAGCTTTCTTCAATTTCAGGGCGCTCATTTTCATCGAACTCATCCTGAATATCTCCGACGATTTCCTCCAAAATGTCCTCCATTGTTAACAACCCTGCTGTACCGCCATATTCATCAATCACGATGGCGAGTTGAGAACGGCGCTTTTGCATTAAGCCCAAGACGTGGCTAATTTCCATGGACTCCGGCACCGTCAATAATGGACGGAGAAAATCAGTTAGCTCTGCTTTCCCTGTCGTTAGTGCAGAAAGGTAAAAATCAGAAGTGTGCACAAAGCCAATCAGCCTGTCCTTATCCTCATGAGCAACGGGAAATCGTGAATGGCGAGACTCTCTCATAATTTCGAGGTTTTCGTCAAACGTGTTGTCGTCATAGAGGCAAATCATTTCAATCCGTGGGATCATAATTTCCCGGGCAAGACGTTCGGAAAACACGAAGACATTGTCGACGAGAGCCATCTCGGTCTGGTCAATGTGACCACTTTTATGACTCTGGTTCATGAGCAGGCGGATTTCTTCTTCTGTATGAGCAGATTCGTTTTCGGTGGCAGGCTCGACTCCAAGGCGTCTGATCAGTAAATTGGCTGCTCCGTTTAAAAACCAGATGAGCGGGTAGCTCAGCTTGTAAAAAAACATGAGCGGTGCGGCAGTCCATAGGGAAGTGGCCTCCGCTTTTTGAATCGCCAAAGACTTAGGCGCAAGCTCTCCGAAGACGATATGTAAAAATGTGATGATAGCAAAGGCGATCACAAGTGAGGTCGGACCGACCAAGTAAGATGGGAAGTGAAAAAATACCATGACTGGCGCGACGTAATGGGCGACGGCAGGTTCACCGACCCAGCCTAATCCCAGCGAAGCCAGCGTAATTCCGAGCTGGCAGGCGGACAGATAGGCGTCGAGCTCTCGTGTGACTTTTTGCGCGTAGCGGGCACTTTTGTTATTGCCTTCACTGACGAGCTGGGTCAGACGAGTTTGGCGAACTTTTACCAACGAGAATTCTGCTGCGACGAAGAAGCCGTTCAAAAGAACCAAAAATACCACGAGCAGCAGATTCAGCGTAATCTCCCCTATCGGACTCTCCAAGCACACCTCCGCCTCCCGCAGTGCGAAAGGTGGAGAATTCACCTCCGATACGATAATGGTATTTTACATGTACGACCAAAAATGGATAAATATTCGTTCTAAAACCTGCAATGGATATGCTTTTCATGAGCCATGCTACAGGTTTACTTGTTACTCGTAAGTATACCAATAGGTCAACCGAACAGTCAAAACGTTCCGATTTGAACGAGCGCATTCTTAGGCAATGCTTGGACATACCTGCTTCTTTCCGATCATAAACATAAACGAGCACGGTCCAAGGGGGGAGAGCGACGTGTACTGGCTGCAAAAAAGTGTAGCGATTCTCACAGGAAGCGTGCTTCTAGGGGTAGGAGTCAATCTGTTTTTGGTTCCACATCGCCTGATGGACGGGGGCATGATCGGGATCGGTTTGTTGGCGACGTATTACATGCAGATGTCGCCGGGTCTCGTGATGATTTTGGTAAGTATCCCTGTGTATGTTATCGTCTTTTTTTATGATCGCCGATTGTTTTTTCACAGCTTTCACGGAATGCTGATTTCTGCTTTCTTTATAGACATTCTCTCGGATATGCGTGGTTGGAATTTATGGTCAACATCCTTTTCCGCTGTAACTGGCGGCGTGTTAATCGGAATGGGTATCGGCTTGATGCTTGCCTACGAGACGAATACGGGTGGGACAGACCTGCTCGCGCAATTTCTTGCCAGGCGATACAAGCTGCGCGTTGCTTTGCTAATTTTTCTAATTGATGGGTTGATCGTACTTTGCTCGATTCAAACGATCGGGATGGAGAGAATGATTTTCTCTTTGCTGACAATCGTTGCCGTTGCGGCGACTACGCATATGTTCAGTGGGCTCGGACGACCTTTGCCACCGTATACGATCATTGGCCCGCTTTTTTCGCGTAAAATGGATGGTCGCTCGTCGGGGCTCTATGTAAACACGTACACGAGATATAGGAACAGGGAAGGGGAAGGCGATATTTTGGAGAAAATAAATAGGAAAAGGATGAAATGAGGGACTGTTTTGTCTGGACAAGCATTTCAAATGATAACGGAGCGTGTTGGATATTTTCCCGGTCATGTTAACATAGGCCTTGTTATTGGTGAGCATGGAGCTATCTTGATTGATTCAGGTCTGGATACCCAGAACGCAAAGAAAATCAAGAAAGGACTGGACGCTATCGCCCAGCCCTTGTGTGCAATCATTCAAACACACTCTCATGCCGACCATTTCGGTGGCAACGCCTACTTGCTCGGATGCTGGCCCGAAGCAAGGGTCTATGCGCCACCGCTGGAAGAGGCGATCATTCGGAATCCGATACTTGAGCCCATTTACTTGAACATGGGTGCAGCACCACTTGAGGATCTCAAAAACAAGTTTTTGTTGGCGCAACCTTCTCGGGTGGACCACCTCCTTCCACTGGATGAAGGGATCGAAATTGCTGGCGTACCTTTCTATATCCTTTCTCTGCCGGGGCATAGCTGGCAACAGGTTGGCGTCGTCTGTGACGAGATTTGCTTCGCTGCCGACAGTTATTTAGGCGAAGAGGTTTTGGAAAAGCACAAGCTGCCGTTTCTTGTGGATGCGCATGAGACCCTACTTAGTCTACATAAGCTGCTTGCAACGAATTACAAGGGATACTTGCCTGGGCACGGAGCATATACCACCACCTCTCAAGATGCCGTGAACAAAAATATTGCTTGGCATGAGCGGATTTTCTCGGTGATCTGCGACATTTTAGTAGAGGAGAGAACACCAGAAGAAGCGTTAACTCTCCTGTGTGAGCGTTTACACATTTCCATAGAGAATGCTTCGAGCTACGTCCTGTTTCGGACGGCGTTTATGGGTTACTTGGTCGGGCTTCAGAAAACAAAGAGGGTGGCATACCGGTTTGAACATAATCGGTGGTTGTGGATAACCGTTCAGGATGGAGCGGAGGGAGCAGACAGGTAATCGGCGATTTCTGCTAGCTTATGCTCTGCAGCTTCGCGGACGGCCTTGGGAATGAAAAAAACTTCTTCGGATGTGGCGTTCATATAGAACTTTGCTTCTAAATACGGATGACCCAGTTTGACATTCAGTTCCCCTTTTCCGGTCGTTGTGTTGGTGTAGTTCGTAGGGATGCGCAAAAAATACGCGCTGCTGCTGGCGGAATCGTACATGACGACATCGTACGTGAGCATACTGTCCCCGCCTGATCGATGAAAACCTTGTTGCCGCAGCATTTTGTCAACATAAGAGAGTGGCTGAACGACACCGGTAAGGGTCTTGTTTTTTAACCGCATGGACATCCTCCTCGGTTCAACCATTGAGAAATCAAGCTTACTCCCATACTATGTACGGCAATACCAATTCAGACTTGTAGAAAAAGAAAAGAAGGAGTGGACGAGGATGGAATTTATAGCAGATTTGCATACTCATACAAAAGCGTCAGACGGTACCTGCGAGCCAGCGGAAAACGTACGTTTGGCGAAGGAGGCGGGACTTGCTGCACTGGCGATCACGGATCACGACACGGTAGCAGGGATTCCAGAAGCAATGGAGGCTGCCCGCGCACTTGACGTGGAAATCATTCCGGGAGTTGAAGTGAGCTCCGTAGGGAAGGGGCAGGATATTCACGTTCTCGGCTATTTTGTCCCGTATGAAGATCCAGCTTTTGAAGAGCGTCTCTTTCGTTTGCGAGAGACAAGGCATGAGCGTAACCAACTGTTAATAGCACGGTTGCAGGAGCTCGGTATCGACATTTCATTGGAAAAGGTATACTGCCGCAAGCAGGGCACGGACAAAAACATCGGGCGGCCGCATATTGCCGAAGAACTGATAGAGCTGGGCGTCGTTTCTACGATTGCGGAGGCCTTCGATAAGTACTTAGGCAAAGGGGGAGCGGCTTATGTCAATCCTCCACGCATTACCCCGCAGGAAGCAATCACGCTGATCAAAGAGGCTGGGGGAGTGGCGGTGCTGGCTCATCCGGGTCTGTATGACGATGATGAGTTGGTCCATGAGCTGATTGTATTCGGATTGGACGGGATTGAAGTCAACCACCCGGACAACGATGAGGTACAAAAAATGCGCTACAGCAAGTGGGCAGCACAATACGGACTTGTTGTAACGGGCGGTTCTGATTTCCATGGCTGGCGTGGAGAGGAGCCGTTTCATGCTATGCTCGGCTCCCATACCGTAGCGATGGATGCTGTTGAACAGCTACGTGCGATTGCGGCGAAGCGGAAGGTATAATTCATTCATCCATACGTAACGGAAACGACCCTCTTCGCTTTTATGGGAAGAGGGTTTTTGGTTAACTTAAAACAATGCGAGCAGAAAAGATATCCCTAACCACAAGCATAGAGGGGTATACAATGCCGTATCTTGACGGGCAAACTTCGTATTTTTTACTTTTTTAAAAAAGCCAATATAGTTAAAGTCTCCCACAGCCCGTAGGACAAATACAGCGGCACAGGCAATGCATCCCCATTGAATCAAAGAAGGGGCAATTACGGGAAATAGATAACCGCTCTGGGCGAGCAAAATGTAAGCGGCAGAAGCGAGCAAGCAGGCAACGATGATCGTTCCGCCTTTCCCAGGAGAAAAAGTCCGGCGTGAATGATCGGCTGTTGTGGGAATGACGGAATCTGTCCCCCATTTTCCTCCGAAGGCCCAATAAAAATGCAGCAAGGACACGATGACTAAGAAGATAGCAGATGAGATAGGGAAAACATGCGTCATGGGATATGCCTCCTATTGATTCGTAAGGTTTTTGCAGAAGATACGAATCCGTATGTTTTGGGTGAAAAAATCCCTGTGCAAGACAATCTGTCAGGCAGGAAGGGGGTAATCAAATCCAAGACATAAAATGATGCAAGGGTGCGGACATATCAAAAGGCGCTTCCAACTCTCTGCGCACGAGCCAACCAATATAGAGGAGGTACGCGAGCTGAGCGCGTGCCTTTGCATCAGTGGGAGCCAGCCCTTTTTTCTCATACAAAGAGGCAACGAAGCCGATCCTGCGCTTCTCGATTTCCACAAGACGCTTGGAAAGGGCAGGATGCTGTTTCGCCCAGTTGTAGATTGCCGCTTCGATTTTTCGCTCGCTGCTAAAAACTCTCGACAACAGCTGTTCCAACGACATGTTGTCCGAGTGTGGCGCTCGAATAATCCGCTCGGTCGCATGTTCCTCCCAATAATCGATCATGGAGTCCAGTAACGCTTGACGATCTGAAAAGTGATGATAAAAGCTCCCCTTGCTGATCTTTAGTTTTCTGGCGAGAGGTTCCACACGGACAGCGTCAATGCCTGCATCAGCCAACATATCGAGCCCTGCTCGAATCCAATCTTCGCGTACGTATTGCATGGTTCACCCCAAAGATACGGTATCGTATGTTTCTGGTTCCATGTTATTCCACTGGGTGTGAAGTGTCAAGAAGCATTGAATTTTGTATTGAGAAAGTAGCAGAGGGCTACGGCGATGACTCTTTTGAACGAGTGATTGAGGAATCCGGAAACCGCAGGTGATTTCATACCTTTATCGGGTGCCAATGAAAAACAACCTCGCTTCGCATGATGATCATAGCGAAAACAAGGTTGTTTTCCGACTGAGGGGATTGAGCTGCATGCAACTTTTGTTATTCGCGAATGGATTTGACCATGGCAATATGCTCGATACCCGCATCGTCAAATAAGTCGCCAAAAGGTTCATAGCCGAGCTTTTCGTAAAACCGTTGGGCTTGCGTCTGTGCGTTCAGCTTCAAGCTGTCATACCCGTGTTGTTTGGCCAGCTCTTCCATCGCGAGCATGATTTGGCGGCCCAGACCGGTACCGCGTTCTGTTTTAGCAACCGCCACCCGTTCAATTTTTCCCACCCCAGGTGCGTACGTACGGATACGGCTTGCGCCTACTGGCTTTCCATCGCGGTAGGCCACAAAATGAATCGTCCCGCCATCCAGTGTGTCATTCTCATCTATTTCCAACTCTTCCGGTACTTCCTGTTCCTCGATGAAAACGACTCGGCGTACGGACAGGGCATCCGCCAATTCTTGTTCATTGGTGACTCTTTGGATCTGGTAGGTTTGCAGGTTCATCGATATTCGTCCTTTGTTAGAAAATACCCCTCCCTACGATGGATACGCAGGGAGGGTTGGTGATTGGAGAAAGGGTGTTTATTTTTTGAGAAGGAAAGTCTGGTAAACGCTCCAGATGCCATCCTCGAGCTGATAAACCAAGTGGAAGCGATCAATCTCACTGTTCAGGTCAATTTTTGCCATGCTTAGTTGGCCGGTTACATCTCGCAGCTCATCGTCGGACAGGTCGCGCCCGATGGTCAGATGCGGTACGTATGCATAGGTTTCTTTTTCATTCACACACTGATTGGCAATCTTTTGATGCAGCTCGTTAAATGGTTCTTTGTTTTGCACAGCTAAATAGATGACGTTGGTGGTAGGGTGGAAAGAAGATACTCGATGGAAATGAGCCGAAAAGCTGTCGGTAGAGGAGGCAACTTGCTCCAGATGGCTCACCAGCTCAGACAACTTGGCTTCGTCCAGCTCAAAGGCTTCCTTCAAACGGATATACGGAGGAACCAAAGCATAGCCCGGGTCATAACGTTTCCGGTAAGAGTTGGCAACTTCTTGCACCTTGCTAGATGGGAATATTACGATACTGTACATCATCAGAACCACTCCTCCTTACTATCTATCGTGCTCTACAAGATATTATTTTAACAGAAAATTCTTCATTTGTGTAATGTTAAGCGTGGGTCCGTATATTCCTTGCGCCAAAGGAAAGACTGTGTAGTGCAAGGAGGTGCCGCACTGCATGTATACGGCTATGATGATCACATTCATTTTTCTCGTTCTGCTTCTACTGTCTGTGCTGACCTTCACCATCTTGACTGCGATACGAAAAGGAGAATTCGAAGAGGCACTCGTACCGACTATCAAGGATGAAGGTCCACAAGAAGAACAGCCACGGTAAGTTTACCCGTAAAGCGTCTTGAGCATACGCGGTAGATTGCGCTGCCAGTAGCCCCACGTATGGTCACCCTCAAACGTTTCATAAATGAGGGTGGCTTTTTTCGTGTCCAAAATCTCGCGCAGTTCTTCATTCGCCGCTAGAAGATTCAATGTGCCGCGCCCAGTGCTTACTGTCGTTTCCTCCGTCCCAATTTCCAAATAAATGGTCTGCGGTACGGAAAAGTCAGTGTCAGCTACTAAACGATTTAGCTTTGCGTCCATGGCAATCGACTGGCAGGCAACTTGTCCAAACGTATGTGGATAGTTAAGAGCAGTGAACAGAGAGACAACCCCGCCCAAAGATTCGCCAAGAAGTGTTCGGGCGTTCCCCAAAGGATGTGTGGAGTAATGTGTATCGACGTAGCTCACGACTTCTTCGGCGAGGAAGCGTCGGTAGGCCATGTGCTCCTTGCCATCCGGATGATAACGGTCGTTCCGTTTGCTTTTCTCGACAGGGAGAAAGACAGCGATGATATCAGGCAGTTCTTTGTCCTGATTCAATTGATCCAACAAAGTAGCCATCCGGCCCATTGCCAAGTAATCTTCTCCATCCTGTACGTAAAGGACGGGATACGAGTAGAGTGGCGAGTAGCGTTGGGGTGTGTAGACAACCAGCTTTTCCGGCGTCCCCAAATGCCGGCTTTTCAAGACGATTTCCTCAAGGGCCACTGCGGTGTCCTCCTTATTGGGATATTCTGTTCATTATTATACAGGAGGGAGCGGGCATGCCCAAGAGTTTGGGTGCAGGGTCAGGCATTGGGCGAAAGATTGTCGCAATTTGGTCAGCGTGTGATACTATGGTAGGAAACGACTTCACTCGATTTGTGGAAGGGGTTGTCTCTTATATGAAGAAGCAAGTACACAGCATCGAAGTCAGAAACGCTGCTCTCGCACGTTTGGCAGAACGCGGAGTGACGTTGGATGATATCGCAGAGATCGTCTATCTCATGCAATCGCCCTACCATCCAGATCTCACGATGGCGCAGTGCATGGAGAGCGTGAAAGCGGTCTTGGAAAAAAGGGAAATGCAGCACGCCATCCTAGTTGGCGTTGAGTTGGATACGTTAGCAGAGAAGGGCCTCTTGTCCGAACCGCTCCAATCCATCATCGCGTCAGATGAAGGACTGTTCGGATGCGACGAAACATTGGCGCTAGGCTCCGTATTTGGATATGGAAGTATTGCGGTGACCACCTTTGGACATTTGGATAAACACAAGGTCGGGGTGATTAAAAGGCTGGATACCAAGTCGGCAGAGGGACGTGTTCACACATTTTTGGACGACCTCGTGGCGAGTGTGGCAGCCAATGCATCTAGCCGCATGGCGCATCGGATGAGAGATGAGCAGGAGGCGGAGTTGGCACGAAGTGAGGCGGCTAAGCTTCAGGAAGCCGAGCTGCGTGTCGAGGAGAAAGGGAAAGGGACGGAGCAGGCGGGGTAAGTTAGGTTTGGGATGATGGAGTTTGTTTCGATCGTTACCTAATTATCTTGTTTGTTTTCATCTCTATTGAATAGTTTTCAGCTTAGCAGGAGCCAATTCTTCACCGATGTAGCTCATATGCTTGATACGTCATGTATGATGTGATGCCATCTTGTAGGTAATTCCCAAGCTTTGTAGGGGATGTGGGCAGCAGCGGTGGGGAATGGCTTTTTACAAGGAAAAAACAAGCCTGATTTCACTGGGTTTTTTAGTGTTCTTTTGGTACGAGTGAAAATTTTTACAAGAAATTATTCGTTTCCTCTTGAAATCCAGTTTACGATACTGTATAGTAATAAATGTGATCGACGTCCGATACGATTCGGGCCCTTAGCTCAGTTGGTCAGAGCGGTCGGCTCATAACCGATTGGTCGTAGGTTCGAGTCCTACAGGGCCCACCATTAAACGATCACACACATATCCCATGATCCGGTAGCTCAGTTGGGAGAGCACCATCTTGACAGGGTGGGGGTCGCTGGTTCGAACCCAGTCCGGATCACCATACGTTAGAAACCGCGCTATATCAACGTTTTAACCCGATCGACTGACCGATGGACTCACCGGAAACTGTAACGCAAGGTGTGGGTTCTTAAATCCGCAGGGTGCGGGTCTAAATCGTAGATGGCCGTAATAGATGAACGTCCTCGTTTCGTTAATTCGCGAATGGAGGGCGTTTTTGTTATGTCTGAGAAACGTAAGGGTCGTACGACTAAAGTCGAGAGGTTTTCGGTCAAATCCGATTTCTCACTTGACTTGTTGTTCGAGAAATTCTATCACTCGAAAGTAGCGGAGGGGCGGAAGGAACGAACACTAGAAAGCTATCGCGAGAACTATAAGTTTCTTACGGACTATCTTGACAGTCGTGGGATTGGGCGAGATGTGCGAAATGTGACTAGCGATCTTATCCGCGACTATATAGTATGGATGTTGAATGAAAAAGTGAGATTTGAAGGAAGTAAGTACGGGCCTAAAGCGGAGCAGCCGGTTGGTATTTCAGCAGCAAGCGCTAATATCCGAATCAAGAGCATTAAAACAATGTTCAAGTTTTTGTACGAAGAAGGGATTATCGAGGAGTCTCCGTTTAAATCTATCAAGAAGGTAACTGAGGATGATAATGAGATTATCATTCTGACGGTAGAACAACTAAAAGCCTTATTAAAGGCTCCAAATCAAAGGCGTTACACGGGTTTTCGCGATGCGGTCCTTATGAATTTTTTGCTGGACGGGTTCTTTAGAATAAACGAAGCTCTTTCACTAAGACGCGCGGACATAGATTTTGATCAGTGTATGGTGACAATGCGCGCGGAAGAGACTAAAACAAGGCGATCACGAACCATTCCGCTACAAAAACGTACCATAGCACTCCTGGAAGAACTTATTAAAGAAAACGAGGATTTTGATTCTGAATATGTATTCTTGGCGAACTATGGGGAGCAATTGACGGCAACACAATTTCGGCATAGATTGCGGGACCATGCGATAAATGCAGGGATAAAGCGGAGAGTTCATCCGCACTTGTTCCGGCATACAGCGGCCACTATGGCGCTTGAGGCGGGGATGGACGTTCGTCATCTGCAAATGATGCTAGGGCATCGAGACCTTCGGATGGTCATGCGCTATACCCATCTTTCGAAAGCGTCCCTTCAAATTCAACATGACCGCTATTCTCCGTTAAACGAGGTAGTAGGTAAGTTGGAAAGAGACCGTAAAACATTACGCTAGCCCTTTCCGGCTGGCGTTTTCTTTTTGCACCAACGCTTTAGTCCGGAAAAGTGCGTATGCATACGCTAGCCTTTCCGACCGCGATAACCTGCACCACTATCACGATTTAACGTAATAAAGCGAACGCGCACGACCGAACATTTCCGTACAAAATACGCGATTACATCCGCTGCACGTTCCCGGCGCGAACGCCCTCCGAAATCTCAGGGGTCACGCTGCATAACGGCTGCATAAACGGATGGGAAATAAAAACGGTCGAATCGCGCAAGCCCGCGCCGTTATGCGGTTTGTATAAACGGTGCATAAATGATAATTATCCACAACGCGTAGAAACCGCGCCATTATCACGTTTGTGAAAACGAGCTGAGTCCGAGGAGAGATCTTCCGTAAACTGGGAATGGATATCAATTGCATAACGGAACGGTTACGGTTTGACCCCCAAGGGGGTATGCCGAAACCCCGCGGTCAGACCGTTACACCTCGCGCGAATCAAATTTCATCTCGGGGTCCGTGAAGAGACGGTGGTTCACCGTGAACCAGTGTTATTATGGTATAATTTGGGTAAAAATCGGAGGGTCGATGCAATGAAACGTTCATTGTACACACTCACTGTAGTCGCTATACTGACGGGATGTGGTCCGGAATTCAAAGATACAAATGGGACTATGCCGGATGAATTAAAGGCATCTGTAGAGCAAGAGCACAATACGTCCGCTGTGAATTCCGAATCGTCTACGCCGGAATCTGATTTGCCCTCAATCACGATAAGTGAAATCGCAGGCAAACCGGAAGCAGACGTAAACGCGCTACTCGGCAAGCCTATCGCGACAGAAAACGGAGAGTGGACGTCGCTATCAACGGAGGAGAAGACGCCCTTCGTTCGTCATACGTACAAATCGGATACTTGCGAGATAAGCGTTATGTTCATCGAAGGAGTCGCGGCCAGGATCGAGATACGCCCGTCTGAGGCGTTCAAGTATCCGGATGACGCGATAAAGGCGATGCGTGCGGCTGGGCTGGCGGTAGAGGACGCATTGGAGCCGGAACGAGAGAATCCGCTGTATCTCGATTACGGACAGGTGGACGGGTTCTATAACGTCCGCGTAGTAAAGGACGTCGAAGGAAATCCGGAGAATGTCGCATACGTGAAGCTTGTTACGGAGAGTAGGTTCAAATAACATAGGCAAAAGAAAAAGTGCTTCCCGATAAAAGGGGGCACTTATTTATCGTCTGGCGCGTATTCAATCAATTCTCCCGGTGTTACCGAGAGTGCCATACACAATTTATTAAGTGACTCGAAATCAACTCTCGCGATTGCTCCCAAAGCTAGCACCTTTACAGTGTTACGAGAAAGACCTGTGATTTCTATGATGTCTTTTTGGTCTAAGCCGCGTTGCTCCATTATCTCTCCCAAGCGGAAACGAATCGCCATGAAAAAACCTCCAAAAAATTGTTGGTCAACTAGTTGACAGGTCTACTAAGTGTATTATATCATTAGGTCAACGAGTTAAGCGGTCAACTACCTGACAAGTACAGTTATTATACCGCATTTTCCCCACTTTTTCAATTATTCTACGGTGCATCCCCCATCCGCGCGCCGTTCGGTTCTTTCAACGGACATCCCCGTCCGTTCTGATCCAACTACATACTATCCCCCGTATCAACCTCCCCCGATTTTTGACGCATCTACAGCGGACCCCTTCCGCGATCCAGCGTCAGCGTTACGCCCGTAGCGCATTGTCGAGCGGAGGTATTTGACGTTTTTTACGAAGGAGGACGAGCCTATGGCAACGCGATTCCCCGCAATTAAGTACCGAATCATAAGCGATGAGTTCGGAGACGACCGTTTTGACGCGTATCTGATCGATGAGGATAACGCGATCGAGATAGACGAGTACGGAGTCATGAAAATTATCGGCGTTGTGAAAACGGACGAGCCCGGAGTATACCTAGATTACAGCGGAATGGTAGCGCTTGGGCCTTCGGAGAATGAGTCGGATATCGACCATGTAGTTGACCGCTTGAGGAGTATGTCTGCGTACGAGTTGGTCACTAGGTTTATGGTTCGCAGTAGCCAACACTTTGAGCTTAATATTGTAGAAATGAAGATTGTTGATCCTACACCCGAAATGGAACTCGATGAACCTTTAAACAGGGGAGAGTAGTCCGTATAGTTAACGGAACATTCTGATTAAAAAGGGGGATGGAACCAATGGCATTTATCGCGCACGATTTTTCGGACGAACATCTGTACGATGCTGAGAGCTTAAAAGGTGTGTACGTGAGGGAGACGTTTACGTTCGAAGTGGGTTGGAAGAAAACCATAACGGGGTGGATGAATCTGCGTCTTATCGGAAGTAGCGATGAAAAAGTAATCAACATGTCACCACAGTGCTTTTTCGACTTGATACCGGAAGCCGGAGACGACGCGATATCGGGAGTTGTTTACATGTCGGCGTCTAGGGTGGAGGAACTTGGCTTCCTAGTTGCAAGAGAGGACGTGATCGCATGAGGCTAGGACGTCGCTGCTCACTCCATATCCGTCTGCGCCACTTGCTCACTCTAGTCACTACGGTGGACAAGCGCGGGGAGGTATCGAAATGAACGTTAATATCTCGCCTGTCGCATTATCACAAGCAATCGCGATAACAGGTTACGATGAGGCTACCACTATCGATTTCGTTCACGGAATCTTCCGCCAGGCCATTCGTACGTCAAAATGCGGCTATGCGTTCGACTGCTGGCAACTAACGATCAAAGCCGGAACAATCACGCGTTTTCGGAAGCACCGCGTCAAAGTCGGCGACATTTACGTCAGCATGCACGCAATCGAACGTGCGAACGAGCGCTTCCGTATACCGAAGAAGGACGCGGCTGAGTGGTTAGCCGACCAACTGAACCGCGCCGCCTTTATAGCTGTTACGCAGGATGACAAGGGCAACTTCGGTCGCACGTATGCCATTGACGGCATGATTATCGGAATGGATATGCGTGAACAAGTGATAACTACGGTTTATCCGGCCAGTATCGCAAGTCTCAAACTGTATCGAAGAATTGAGTGGCTGACTCGCCTGGAACTCCGTAAAGCTACGCTGAAACTGAGGATTGCAAAAGCCCTACGACTGCCTACGGACCGGATCGAGCAGATGACACGGGAGTTCAAACATGTCGTCCGATCCTTGCCTGTCCATTCTAAACTTGCTCGCTAATCGATCCGCCAGACGTCCGATGAAATCGAGTTCCTTGCGCGGGAACGCTTGAAACGTACGCCAACGTTTAGGAGATCATTTTGAGCCTCTAAATTCGCCCGATGATCCGCGTCCGAGGTGCGGGAACACTTCGGATCGGGGAAGGCTAACGTTCCTGAATCGCAGTTTCAAGATGGAACCGCGCCCCGTTCCTTTGCCTGCTGCAAACGTTAGGGATCGGTTAGGCAGCGCGGAACCCTACCCAAAATTTTGCGGAGGGTCTAACGCATCCGACCGGCAGAGATCACCTTCGGCGCGCCAACGCCAAACGACTCTGACCGAGTGGACTACGCCAAGGGTTCACCGGATGTGATAACTCTAGTACACGTTGTACCAGACCTGTCCGTCACTTGCGCCAACATTTGACGGTTAACGGACTACGCGGCGGCAAACGTTGGTAGTCCGGATGCAGTAACTCTGGTTCACGTTGTACCAGACCTTACGAAGCCTCTCGTACCGTTATCGGTCGCGCCAACGAATCGTTAGCGGAACGCCATGCGGGAGGTTCTTCGTCTTGCTCTCTTCGATTATAAACGAGAACGTGCGTTTGGTTCAAGCTGTTTTTGTGCAAATTTGGAAATTTTACGAATTACTATGTAGAGGGTGCGCGAAATAGGCGATCGCGTACGGTGATATTAGAAAAGCCTCCGAACGGAGTTTCCGTTAGAGGCTCGTTGTTTTATTCAAAAGAAACGAAAAATAGTCCCAAAGACCTATGTGAATCAGTCGTGGGATATCCGATAATGAAGAGTACGGGGCGATCTATGTGCTCATAGTATGCCCAATCTTACCTTAACTTGATACCATTCTATCATCGAAATCAAGAAACGTCAAGCAGGTAGGTTAAAAAAATTGTAGAGGGTGGATGAGATGAGAGACGTAAAAGTGAAATTGAATCCTAATGCGTTCAAGCAAGGGCCAAAAATGGACGAGCTTTCCCGCGATATCCGCGTCATTAGCGAAGAAATTCAGTCGTACAAACAGCGCGTCACATCGTCCATCGTCGAAATAGGCAAGCGGTTGAGGCACGTTAAGGAGTACGACCTCACACACGGAAGGTGGCTAGATTGGCTTGCGAGCCTACAGATAGAGGCGCGCCAAGCTCAACGGTTCATGCAGGCGTATGAGCAGTTCGGTGACACGTCGGCGTCGACGCATTTGGAGTCCGGCAAGATTATCGAAATGCTGACGTTACCTCCCGAAGTGGATCGCGCCGAGTTCATCGAGAAGAAACACCGAGTTCCGTCAACTGGCGAGGAGAAGACGGTAGAGGAGATGAGTACGCGGGAGATTCGCGAGGTAGTGAGGGAGGAGCGGCGAGCGGCGGGTCTGGTGAAGGAGAAAACTCCCAAGCACTTAGATGTAGATAGGGAGTTGGCTGTTCCGCTTAAAGTAGAGCTCGCTGATATCGGCGAAGATGACCCACTAAATGAAGTGGTTAGGGCCTTGAAGAATCTAATACCTGATATCAAAGAGTTAGTGAGACACAATGCGCTGTCACTGGATATTGCGGTGAAGGTTGGTCAACTGTCTCCCGCGGCTCAATTAACCGTGAAGCCGTTTCTTGGGAAAGGTGCTTCGTTAGTAGAGGTCATCCTTGATATTGTTGTGTTTTGCACAGAGAATGACCTGCCAACATGGGTGGTTTCGGAAACTGTGAGGTTTAGGGAAGAAGTTGAGACTGTCAGAGGGTTATTTCTAGGAATGGGGTCCCTTTTGAGAGGAGTGGAAATACAAGAACTTATCACTAGATTTGGGCGGCTTATAGAAGAGGAAAGTCTTCACATTGAAGAAGAAGATTTGCGTGAGCAGTTTAGGAGTTGTTTTGATGAGTTAGGCAGGATACGAAGTGAGATCGGCCGTGAGTATGAAAAATTCAACGCGGGAAGTAAGAGTCGGTCAGGAGGGTTCAGCAGACCGACGACACAAGCACCAAAGTCCGAGGGCCCACGACATGTACTAGGGATTGCCCAAGAAGCACCCATAGAAGAAGTGAAGGTGAAATACCGAGAATTAATGAAGGTTCTACACCCGGACAAAGGCGGAAGTTCCTACCTTTTTCAAGCGGTCAAAGCAGCTTACGAAGCAATATGTGAAGAGGAGCGCTCCCAGGCTACTAGGACAGCATAATCCAACGACAGGCATCGACTGCGGCTCCTCCTTGTCGAGCGCTTTCCTTCGCGTTCCGCTCAGTCAATCGCAGTCATCATCTTATCGCGCCGGTATTTACATGTAACTTATTCGCGAATAAAGGTGAGGGGGCCGGAACGGTAGAGACGGCAGCTAGGGGCGATCTTCCCCGACGCTTGTGCCTGATGTCCACCACTATCTTATGTCGCGCAGGGTTGAAGGAAGAAGAAAACAGATAAGAAGTACAAGACTGCATCAAAAACGGCTATAAACCGCGTCAATATTGGGCCGACACCACTTTTTTGTTTGACCCGAAAGGCAACCTATTTCCGGTGTTTTTGACCCGAAAGGCAACCTGTTTTGAAAGGGAGAGATGGAAAATGGCTACAGACCAACAGAAGCGTCGGCGCCGACGTATTGACCAGGCGATTATTGACCGTTTGGCAAGGCGTCAAGGCCGCAGAGCCAGCGCAACACTAGATGGCGGCACTATTCGGAATGGTCGCGTAATCTCGCCAGACGGCGTAGATATGTCGCATCGGTTCGAAGTTAAGCCAACGGTAATTCCGCGGGTAAGGTGGTATTTCCGGAATCGGTCGGAGATGGGACTTTTTGCGGAAGAGAACGGTGGTTACGTGTGGGGGCTGTTCAAGTCGTGCGCAACGATGGAAATGCATTGGGCAGACGCAGGGCTTACGCAATCGGATTTCGCTCGCCTCATGTTCATCGGTACGTACACAAATTACGAAGGCGTACTGTGCCATCCGAACGGGCGAATGATATCGAAGGATTCCTTGCGTGAATTGGTCGGAATACACCGGACGAAATTCGATGAGTTCTACGGTAAGTTAATCGCGGCATCCATCATTAGGGAAGCGGAGGACGGGGCCATACAAATGAGTCCAGACGTTTTCCAGCGTGGGGAGATTCCGAAGGGCGAATATATCGACCGTATCCGAATCTATCGCGATGCAGTTCGGGGGCTCTACGACAAGTACGGGAAAGGGCGGTCGGTCCGGCAGTTGGGGATTGTGTACTCCGTGATTCCGTTCATGCATCGTAATTTGAATATCATTTGCTTCAATCCGCTCGAAAAGAACGATGACCAAATACGGCCGATTACGTTGGACAAGCTCGCATTGATGCTCGGGTACCAAGACACTGGGAAATTCAAGAGAGCTCTCCGCGCTATCAATATCGGGAGCCAGCCTGTGTTTGCCTTCGTGGAGGACGTGGAAGACAGCCGTAAGAGACGTATTCTAGTCAACCCGCGCGTCGTGTTTGCGGGAGACTTTGAAGGGCTAATGGCATGTCGTGCTATTGCTGTAGAGTTCAATTAGGGAGGTTTAGGAGAATGGACAAGCCGTACAAAATTATCCATTCGCAGAAACTCGCCGGATACCTGATGGCGCGCGGTTTCGTCCTCGTAAGAACGGAGCCCGACCGTAGAGGGAACGGCCGCAACGTTTTCCTATTCCGAGTTTCGGACGAACTAGAGCGCGCAGTCACCGAGTATAGCAGTAGTCGATCCCAATAAGAATGGAGCGATTATCCCAATGCAAACCACTGTATACGGCTGGCCCGGAGAGGGCGCAATCGAGTACGCCCGCCAGTATATCGTTGACCTACCTCGCGAAGAGGCGTTACCTATCATTCACCGTTTACTCAAGGAACCGTCCGATGATAAACGCGTCAAGCGGTGCGACTATTGCGGCTATCCGTGGAGAGACGGCAGCAAACGGAATACTAAACGGACGTGTAGCGATGAGTGTAAAACGGGCATCAAAACACTCCAAAGGCGACAGCAACGAGCCGACAAAGCATTATTGACAGGAAAGACGAAGAAGCGAACAAAGCGCGATGAATACTACATTTGGTGGTTAGAATATCCGTTTTGGATCAATGAGTACGAAATGTTGAAAAATTCCTGGAAGTACGAAAAATCGATGGACGAGGAGGGGCTGTCATACATCCGAGGCAAACAGCAGTTGTACGGCAAGGGAAATCGAAAGAGAAAGACCCACGATCCAGGAAAAGAAGATGATGACGCAGCTCGCGATTTCAACAAAAGGACAATTCAAAAGCTGCGCGGAAGGTGAGTTTTAAATGGCGACAAAAAAGTATAGGTGAGAGGGACCAGCAGTCACGCTTGGTCCTTTTTGTGTTGGAAAAATTAGCGATAAAAAACGAGAAAAGGAGATGAGCGAGTGTGGTTGTGAATCTGACAAGCGGCGATGTCATTGCTATCCGTTTGGCATCCGAGATGAACCAGAAGCAGTTTGCGGAACATGTCGGCATTTCACAAAGTTTTCTGTCGGACCTCGAAAACGGTAGACGTAAAGTGTCACCATATTTCGTCGGTAAGTTGACGCGGAAGGTCGACACAGGCGATCCCGATTTACAGGAGCGAATCCGCCGTCTATCAGCGGTCGCGGATTTCTAAACAAACGGGTGGCGGGAGCCTTTAACCCCGTAGTAAAACAAATAGACCGAATCGAGGAAGACGAAATGGAGACGAAGACTTGTCGCAAATGCGGCGAAGCCAAGCCGCTAATTGACATGGTACGTAATTCGCGCAGGAAAAGTGGAAGAGGCACCGTTTGCAAGCCATGCGAAACGAAGCGCAACCGAGCCCAGTACGATTCGAACTATCACGTATTCAAATGGCACAGAAGGCGCGCCGCTTATTACGGTACAGGCACGTACCTAACGTGCACAGAGTTCACCGCGATCCGTACGGAGCCCGATAGGGAGTGCGCCTATTGCGGAAGCCGCGAAAAGTTATGCGTGGAGCATGTTCGACCACTCCAACACTCCGGGCCTAATTCGCGATGGAACGTAGTGACCGCCTGTAGCTCGTGTAACAGTCGCAAGGGGGCGCGGACAGTGATCGAGTTCTACGAAAAATCACCCGCGTTCACACGAGAGAGGTTCGACGCATTGATCGCGCACATGGCGCAGCATAACGGATGCACAACGGAGGAAATGCGCTGGTTGATCGAAGGATACCACGCGGGCGAGATGTGGTCGAAGGAGCAACGCAAAAAAAGAAATGGGGGGTCAAAAACGCATGAAACAGCAAGTAGTAGAGCGCGCGCCATCATTTAATGATCGAGCAGGCAAAAAGATTCGAGTATCGACCTGGGAGCAGACGGACCCGTTCCCGTGGATCGCGTCAACCGGATTCAAGTCACCGCGCTACGAACCAAAGCCGCAGCCAGCGGGTGGGCAACGCTGTGGAGGAGTAAAGTGGTATTCAGATACAAAGGGATTTGGATTTTCGGAATGTGGAATTTTCGTTCATGCCCGCAACGTAGTCAGCGGAGAGCTTCGGGTAGGCTCACGTATCTGTTTCGACGTAGCGGACGGCCCTAAAGGACAGCATGCTACGAATGTGCGAGTGATCGGATGAGGCCGCTCGTCATCGCAAACGTTGAACATGTCGAAAGGCAACCGTTCCTTGTTGCGCTCCTTCACGGTGAGGACGGTTATTTGCTCGATGAAATCACGCTACCATACGAAGGACCGGACGCCGCGTGCGAACTTATCGCGGAGATTATGCGGAGGTATCGTTTTGAAACGGTCGAGTGCTGGACGTCCGAACTCGCGCTGTATGTAGCCGCGCTGCGTACAGTAGGGATCGCTGTAACGTTCAAGCACCGATCGGATACGGCTGGTACGCGTGAGGCTATCGAACATAGTCGGGATATTCTCGCGGAAATTTACGAGATCAAACCGAAGATTCCGAAGCCGAAGCCCCCGAGATGGAGGCTCTTTTTTATTGGATTGATCGAAAAAATACTCAACAAACTAAGAGGAGATGGAAAATATGATGAAATTTGAACTGGCAGACAAGCAAAAGGAACAACGTGATAGTAAGCAGCAAAAGGTTATGGCAATGGCTGAACAAGAACAAAAGGCGCGGGAGGAGCTTGTCGCGCTGAAACATCAGTATGAGCAAGCGATGGTTGCCAGTGTGAGTGCTGGAAAGGGAATCACTGACGAGATAGATGCGCTTGGAGTCAAGGTTGAAGAAGCCGAGAAAGCACTGAAACGCCGACAGCAAGAACGCCAGGTGTACAGCACTAATCAGCAGCCCGGCACGATTAGCGCTGACGACATTGTCCGAGAGTGGAACGAGGTGTTTGTGCCGGATATACGCAAGGAACAACTTGAACCTGTATTGAAAGAGATGTTGCGCGCGAAAAAAGCAGTTATTGACGCCTCGGTTGCATACAGGAAGCTAATGAAGGAATTTGAAGCGGAAAGATATCGTGTTGTCGCAATAGCAGGTGACGGCGTTCAGTACAAGTTGAACGACATCGCCTTTCAACGAACTGACGAGAGGGAGAAATACTTTATCACCAGATACGATGAGGCAGCTCTGCGGCACGGTGAGATACCAAGTAGCTTTCAGAATGTACGAGATGAAGAACTACAGTAAACGGAGGTAATCTATATGACATTAGCAATCAGCGCCCGAAAACTTGAGGAAATGAAGCTGCAATCCCGCGGGAATCCAAAGAAGATGGCAGAGTATAAAGTAGCAAAACATGAGTACGATCAGATGTGTCAGCGTTTGTTTGATGGCGAAACTTACCCAAACGTAGGGAGTCCTGCTGCTGATTACGTCCAACGTCTTGAGGAAGAGGCATTATCTGGGGAATCCGATTCCGTCCTGAGATACGAAATCATTAAAGAACGTAGGGAGATGGTTGACTACTCTGCTTCCGGCCAGGAAATGCGGGACATCCGTTTGACTAGCCATGATCTCCGCGGAAAGCTCGCCAATGGCGAAAAGTTGACGGCTGCGGACGTTCGTGCGGCAAACACTCTTTCGAGGAAAAACAGCTCGATCGATAACATGGTCCTCTATAGCACGGTCAAGCGCACATTCGAGCACCAACAAGAAAGCGAGTAGTCGTTGTAGAAATTCGGCGTCATTTCGTTAATTAAGGAGGAGAAAGAATGAGAGTGATGACAGTTGATCAGAAAACCGTGATTGATAACGACACAGTCGTAGTAGATTTAGCCGCCGGAGTTGATCTTGCGACCGTTTCTGTTAGCAATGAGAGGCTGCAGTTAGCTAACCTATCAGCAATATACGATAAAGCATTGAAGACAAAGAAACCAGAAGACGCGGCAAGGTACGTAAAGATGAAGCAACGCTACCTCGACCATTGTCGCAATCGCGATGAACTCGGAAATAGATACGAATGACGCAGAGCGCTGTCCTAACGGATGGCGTTTTTAATTCTTATACAGGAGGAGAGAAATGGACGACCTTAAGGCACGATTAGAGCAACTACGGGAGCGTACGAGAAATGCACGGAGGGAACGGGGACTGCCGGATGATCCGCCAGAGCCGTTTATTGACCTGCCTTTATCGTATGTCCTTTTGGATGAGTTGGAGAAATTTTATAAGATCACGGCTCAGTATGCGGCCGTTCTTGTCAGTGGCGGCATGGTTCCGGTTGATACGTCTAAGTTCGAACAGTATGCGGAGGTTGCGGGCTTACTCCGTGGCTCCAAGTCGCGCAGCTTAAGTTCGATAGGATACAGTACCCTTCACATTATTACAACGATGGAGCAGCTAAATATGGGCAACTGCGACGATTTATCGTTGGCAATCCGCGTATTAAACCTCCGACTTAGAAGCTACCACAGGAAAGACCTCGAAGATGAGTCGTGTCGTGACAGTGCTAAACAACTCAAAGATGATCGCGTGGCGCTCGATCGCGCGCTTCTTTCAGCGCGCGAGCATTACGAAACCATAAAACATTTGTACTAGGAGTGGTGAGAATGTCAAAAAGGGATTACTACAAGGCAAAACTGACTCCACAGCAACAGAGGGCAGCGGAATTGTTGATTGACAACGAGTTCGGGCTACTTTCCGAGGATGGTAAAAAACTCCCAATGGAAAAAATCGCCGATATGTGCGGGATATCTAGGACAACACTATATGAATTCAAGAAGATCCCAAATTTTATCGGCTATAAGAATTACCTGTCCGACGACCTCCTCGAAACACACCGCGAACAGATTTACAAGGCGTTGCTTGATTTAGCATTAGGTCGCGTCGGAAACAAGGTTCCAAGTGTAAAGGCACTTGATTTATATCTCCGTCGTTTCGGCCTTCTTACAGATCGCGTGGAGCACGTAGACAATACATCTTCGTTCACACCGAAGTCTCCTGATGAAATTCAAGCAGAGATTCTAAAATTCAGTCGAATGGTGAACGGGGAGGAATAGGATGCATGATGTTAAGCTAATCGAAGAAGGATGCGCGGAAATGGACGGGCTTGTTTCGGTGATAGGCGGCGAAATCGCGTTCAATCCGGCCGATTACAAAAAGCTACGCGGATTGGCGGCTACTTTGAAGCGCCAGGATGACGAGACTCTCGCGCTTTATGGACGAAAACTATACGAGTGGTATCGACAGGTCGAAAAGTTCGCGGAGCTCCGCAAACGCTACCCGCTACACGCGCGCCCGGTGCGAAAGACACTCGACGCAGCGATGAAGGCGGCGGAAACGTTGGAACGGTTGCATGAGCGCATAGAGATGAATGTCTACCGAAAGGCAGGCGAATTGTATGGCGTATGATCTAGTCGCGCGCCTCCGATTAGACGACCGATTAAGCTCACCGTTAACGCGCGTTCTCGCAAACATGACACGTACGAACGATATGTTCCGACGTACAGCGAACTCGGCGGACATGTACGAGCGGGCTACGGGTAGAGCGAGCCGGTCGACCCGAGAACTTATGGGCGCAGCGGACAGCGCAACAAGGACGATGGCGACATATCGGGATTCCTCCGGCAGACTACGCAATGAGCTCGGCAGATTCGCGTCATCGAATAGGAACGTGGGTAATTCGTTCGATGGGATCGCTAGCGGCGCTTCAAGAGCGAAAAGCTCAGTTCTCGGACTTACCGCAGCTTTCGGCGGACTCGCAGTAGGTTACGGAATGTTCCGCGGAGCCGAGTCCTTCCTTGAGTCGTCAATTGGCGGCGCGGCAAATTACGAGTTGGCTACGGTACAAATTAGCGCCATGTTTAACGATGACAAGAAGGCAAAAGAGTATATGGATCGTATGGCGGAATTGTCGGCTATGTCTCCAATTCTGAACGAGCAGCAGGTATACGACAACAGCAAGTCGTTCCTGGCGCTGACTAAGGATCAGAAAACGCTAGAGTCGGTATGGAAAGTAACGGAGAAGCTGAATGCCATGGATCCGATGCAGGGACTCGAAGGTGCCGTACTAGCTATTCGCGAGTTAGCAGGCGGGGACTCACAAAGTCTTGTGGAACGGTTTGAGCTTCCGCGAAAACTTGTGAACCAGTGGAAGGACTTGCCGATTGAAAAGCAAGCGAAAGCCATGAACGACTACCTTGACTCGATCGGTTTTAATCAGAAGTTCCTAGAAAAGACCGGGCAGACAGCCATCAAACAGTGGGATCGTACGCAAGAGCTCGTCCGTAAAGGAATGCGACTAATCGGT
Organism: Brevibacillus sp. BC25; assembly: GCF_000282075.1. Lineage (NCBI taxonomy): Bacteria > Bacillati > Bacillota > Bacilli > Caryophanales > Paenibacillaceae > Brevibacillus > Brevibacillus sp. BC25. The sequence goes on along the minus strand of NZ_AKIX01000013.1, from coordinate 89,714 downwards.
GAGGATACGCTGACAAAGCTCAAGCCCGCCCTCGTCGATATCAATAATTTCCTAGCCTCTCCGCGATTCGATGCGTTCGTCAATACGGCCGGAACCGCAATGTCCGGACTGTTTGACGGATTGATCGCAGGGGCTCGGAGCGCATGGAACTACGTTGATTCCCGGTTCCTATCGAATCCTGCATTCGCCAACCTGCCGGACATTTCCGCAAAGGTTTCGTTCATAATCAACGACCTGACGAAATCATTTACGGACTGGTATGATCAGACGGGGAGTGCGCAGCTCGAATTAGCGACCGGACGAATGACGAAGACCATTATGGACGGACTGGAACTCGCCGCGCCAGAAATCGGAAAGTCAGCGCTAAAAATCGGTAGCAGGATCGCGATATCGATGACATCCGGATACCTAGACGAGATGAAAAACAGCACGTTAGGGCAAACGCTCATGTACGGGCTGCCAGCGCTCAAGTCTGTCTCCGGAACGAAGGACTTATACGATGAGGTATCGAAGTGGCTCGCGCCGGAAGAAACGAAGCCGATGATTATCGGACCGCCTGCTCCCGTTAAGGCCCCGAAGATTGACGAAGAGGCGTACCATGGCATTGACTACGTAGCACGTGACAATCTCGTTACGAAGCTTCATAAAGGCGAACGAGTTTTAACTGCGCAGGAAAATAGTGCATATTCTGGCGGCGGTTCCGGTGGTGGCGCACCAGTCGTGAACATCTCGATGAACGGCGTCACTATACGCGAAGAGGCGGACATTGAGCGTATTGCGCATAGCCTGGCGCGTCAGATCGTAGCACTTGCGTAGAATGACGAAAGCCCATTGGAAGCGATATATAGCGGGCATTCCGCGGGCTTAATGAAAATAAATGGAGGGGATCGATAGTATGAATGACAATCTGAAAACGAAACTTGGATCACGTAAGTTTTGGGCGTTCGCTGCCAGTGTTGCGATGAGTGCTCTCGTTCTGTTCGGAACGGATGCGGACACGATAACGAAGGTGGTTGCGCTGGTCGGAGCGATTGGATCGTGTGTAGTGTACATGTTTGCAGAAGCAAGCGTCGATGCTGCGCGAGAAAAACGTGATCATAAAATATCTCAAAGGAATCCGGTGATTCAAACAAAGGATGGTATCGATTATCACGACCTTGTGCTTCGTAAACCAAATATCTAGATTTGGCAGGATTTGTTGAAAATTGGAAGAAGTAGTTCTACAGAAGCTATTGAATAGGAGGAAAGTCATGTCTGTAGAACGCGCTCTATCCGAAAAATTGATGTTCACAACTGTGAGAATAGAAAGTATTTTTGAAGATGGCAGTTCAGCCACTGGAACAGGGTTTTATTTCAATTATCTTAATGTAGATAACAGCCATGTTCCAGCTATTGTGACAAATAAGCATGTTGTGGAGGGAGCTTGTCGAGGAAGGATACCTTTTACGCTCCAAGGCGAAGACGGTCAACCGAAAATCGGGAAGTTCATTAACTATGACTTTAATGATTTTAGGTCTCTGTGGATTGACCATCCTGACCCAGATGTAGACTTATGTATTTTCCCTATTGGTCCAGTAATTCGTTATTTTCAAGACATTCAACAGCCTATCGCATACCTTGGCCTTCATAAAGAGTTAGTTGCAACCCCTGAAATAATGAATGAGTTTACGTCTCTTGAGGAAGTCTTGATGATCGGATATCCAAACGGTATTTGGGATTACGTAAACAACTTGCCTATTTTCCGAAAAGGCATTACTGCAACAGACCCGAAAGTCGACTACTGCGGGAAAAATGAGTTCATGATCGATGCGGCATGTTTTCCAGGGTCGAGTGGGTCTCCGGTGTTTTTATTTAACCAAGGGACTTTTACGACTAAAAGCGGGGAAGTTCGTTACGCTGAAGGCGGTAGGATAGCGCTCCTTGGTGTCCTTTACGCAGGCCCGCAGTTTACTGCTACAGGGGAGATAAAGGTAGTGAATATTCCCTCTCGTCAGGAGCCGGTTGTGTTCTCAAGAATTCCAAATAATTTAGGACTTGTGATTAAAGCGAGTAAGTTACTTGATTTCGAGGAAATTTTAAAACAACGGCAGTTAACTGAAACCAATTAATTTGCGCCCTGGTAGCGGAGAGAATCCGTTATTGGGGCGTTATTTTTTTGTCCCAATCATACGGAGTATACTCGGGCTATATTACGTTAAGGAGCGTGCCTGCCCGTGAACCACCGCGATTTCAACCCGTCATTCTACTTTACCGTTCCCTGGCGTGATACGTACGCGATCCAGCGTCAACTCATCGAAATAGGCGCGCCGTACGTACTTAAATCGTTGCCGACCGGCGAGATTACCGTGCTATTTCCGGATTTGCCTCCGCATTTGTACGCGCAGGTCCGGAAGATTTTCGGAGGGAACGGAATCCCTATTGATAAATTCGGAGAGTGGGGCGTGGTTCGCGAAATCGATGCGGTGAGCAAACGATTTAAACTCGTATGCGATTGGGATTCGCGGTGGATTAACGTTGAGGACCTCGTGGCGGTGATGAAGTGATTGCGGATTGTGGGTGTGAGGACTTGCAGTTTGCGGGTGCTACGCGCTATACTCATGAATAACGAAACGAGAACGATTATAATTACGCCTCGACAAACGTTGATACATAGCGCATGGACTGACGTAATGGACTAACGTAAGACTGTCCGTAAGGCTACGGAACCACTCCGGTCAATTGACAGGGTGGGGGTCGCTGGTTCGAACCCAGTCCGGATCACCATATATCGAATGTTGAAACCCTTGGTAACCAAGAGGTTTTTTTTATTTTACTTCCCTTTCATTTTCTTGATTACTACCGATACTGGGGACGGATTGGGGACGGATTACTTACATCGGGGGAAAATGGGGGTCATACAGTCTCGTTGACTACTATTATTCTGTTTTGGCAGTAAAATGTTATCGAACTGTTTATCTGCGGAATGGTCAGCAGACTGTAGGACATGTCCGTATATATTCATATATATCCATTGTTGTAGAAATACTCGCGTGGCCTAAACGTGCAGATATAACTACAAAAGTGACGCAATGTTAAGAGATGCCTACAGACATTTTCTGTGATTATCTTGGTTCTAATGATAGTCGCCTAGGACAAGTGCAGACTCGCATAGCGACAACAAATCATGAATGGGGATTGCTCCTTCGTAAGGATGCACTTGACTATTATGATGAAAGATTAAATCATTATATCGATTTAGGCTTTGTTGGAGTAGAAGCCTTGGCGCCCGCATTTGCGGATACCTTAAATCGTATACCAAAAATGAAAAGAAACAAGCTCTCTTCGTATAGTGATTTTAAGAGTGTTGTTGATGATTCGAATGTAATGGATTGGAACAATAATTATTATGGCAGATACTATTCCTATATGGATGATCAAGATGCTGCATTTAAACAAGCAAAGCCAATCTTGATTTTGGCTGAAAGTAAAGTGCAATCCTCTGACTATAGAAAAGTGTACGATGGAAATTGGTATAAATAATTGTTTGATTCGGAAACCTGTTGCTACAATGTAACAGGTTTTCTAAATAACTTGTCAAATAGTTTATGTATGAAAAAATAGCATCGAGGTGCCAGTTAATGAAAAAACGCTATATATTCTTAAGTGTATTTCTGGTTATCTTTGGAGTTTTTTTCTATCAGTTAACTAGTGGTACTGCTAAAGATGTACCTAATTTCAACAGCGTTTATGATGAGTCTTTTAATCCTCAGGAGTTAATTAAGTCTGCAAGAAGCGGCGATCTGAACAAAGTCAAGTTCCACATTGAGAAAAATATCGATCCCAATGTAACTAATAGTGACGGAAGGACTGCCCTCTTAGGTGCTGTTATTGAAAAACAATATGAAGTCGTAGATTACTTACTTCTTAATAAGGCTGACCCGAACAAGAAAGATAACTACGAACAATCACCACTCAAAACTGCAATGGAAATAAAGGATAATAAACTGATTGAGCTGCTCCAACGTAATGGGGCTAAAGAATAAACAGGCACCCATATGGGTGCTTTTTCTATTTGAAAGCAAGCTTGTAAGGTTAAAGGACGAACGCTTGACATATCTGACGCTCCAGTTATAAGAGCCAACAAAAAAGGCAATATAGAGTCTAGCGGTTTTTGCTTACTTCTAGAAACGTTAATGACTGTTCGTTGTCCCACAATTGCATTTCATCTTTAACAGCTTTTTGGTCTATCAACTAGATCAACTACATCTTTTGATACCACTTGCCAGCGTTCAGCTTTATCAAGTGAATCCTTTCCATTTGAGATTATTGTGTGGACAAATGACCCTTTTGAATTGTATGAAATACTTGTTGTAAGGAGATATAATCTCAAAGATAAATCTGGTGAGTATACTTATCCGTTTTACAGAAACAAAAAGCAGTGGGGTAGCATACTTGATTGTGATGATAGAACAGCAATTGTTAAAGGAATGATTGATAAGAAGCTGCTGTATTGGTATGAGAGCGCTAAGTCATATGAGGATGGAAAATGGTGTCAGTGTGATGGGAAGTATTATATTTACCTATAGGAGAAGGAAGAAGAGCGGATTAGACTTAAGGGAGCAGAAGAGAGTTGGCTATTTGAAAAAGGTTACATCAACTGAGTGAAATAATAGCCAAGCTAAACAAAAGAACAAATGAAAGGTTCATATTGAACTGAATAGAAGTGATCCAGTTATTCGAGGAGTTCATATAAAAATTCAGATGATTTGTAATTTTTATCCATTTAACCTATAATATGGGTATTCCTAAAATTCTCAAGAAAAGAGGGCGATAAAATGAAAAAGTTTGTAGCACTATCTTTACCTGTATTAATGATGGCAACAATTACCGTTACTCCTGCACTGGCACAAGCAGATAATTTAACAGAAAAAAGTGTGTCTAAAGTTCAAAAGAATACTGTTGAGAACAATGGGCAATATCTAAGCGTCAAAGACTTCGCAACAAAAAAGGAAAAGTCAGTTATTTCTCCTATGAGCTATAAAACATATAATTTTGGTAGCTCTGATCATATTTACTCTCCCGGCAAATTAAAGATAGAGGTTTTTCCGGGAACAAATGACGGGCCAAAAGATAACACAAACTGGATTATTGTTGAGTTATATGATGTAAATGACCCCGGTACTCATGTAGCTTATAGATCCGTTAGTGCATTTAACGATAGCACCGTAGAATTTGAATGTTATGGGTATCATTATATTTCAGTGTATAATATGAATTACAGTCAAAGCGGTAAGTTTAATGTAGTTTGGTAGATTCTCATCGACAATTGAACAAGAAAAAAATGAGAAAGAGGGAGGCTGCCCCAAAAAGTATATTTTCTATTTGAGGGCGACCTCTTCTTTTTTAGGTTGTCTTTTTTCGATTAAAGCGAACTCTGCTCCAGTGCCTAAAAACTAACTATCAGATGACAATTCATGAGAAGGTTTGTCCCGCACATGTTCAATGGAGAATTTTAAAGTGGTCATATCGAACATGTGTTTATGTGCCAGGTTAATAATTAATTGCATACAATAGACGAAACTTTCAATAACAAGGAGATAATGGTGGCTTAGTGCCACCTTATCCAAAAGAGTTTATATGCACTATGGAATTACTTTGGATGATGCCGAATTGGAGACCTTGATACGACGATTAAAAGCATGCTACGAAGAAAACGTCCAATTTCTCCAAGCTCTCATTGAAGATTTGGAGGAAAAGATTAGAGGCTCTAGGTTTGAAATGACCGCTAAAGAATATTATGAATATCAGCTCGAGAGTATGGCCGAGATGCGATACAAAGAAGATCGTATAATGGCATTGGAAGATGCTTATGAAGATCTCGGTGAAGGAAAATGGTAGATTGATAGTAAAGCACCCACCCGGTGCTTTTTCTTTTGCTCAAAACGACCGTACTCTAATTAGAGTACAGTCAGAGTTACAAACCCTTATGTATCAAGGCTTAACAACCAATTGTCGAAAGGAGTGGCAATGGTTGCAGCTTGTTCTACCGTATGTGTACCTTGAAAACTATCAAATTTTCCTGAAACATGGTAGTCTTCTCTTATGAGAAGACGATACGAAATACGCGACGATCAATGGGATCAAATTACGATGTTAAGAATATTATGATCGACTAGGAAACCGCGAAATTGGAGGAGTACATCCGTCAATATAAGCATGGGGCGAACCAACTGCCTACAACATGGAAGAAGTTTGCCGTATCCGTATATGAATAAAATGATAGAAAATAAAGGGGAAAAAACACGATGGGAATCATGGCCTGTTACTTATCATTAAACGATGCTTTAGCGGATGAAGTTGCCCAGTTAGACAATTCCCATATCGTTGGGAAGATCGAGGAGCTTATGGAAAAACAACGCTGTTCCGTGTATGAGATGGATAAATTATGGGACGGATTGCATTATCTGCTAACGGGGATCTCTGCCTCACAGCCGATTGAGGACAACCCATTAAGCGAGGCTATTGTCGGAGTCCACATACTGGATACTGAAGAATTCGTAAGCGTCATTGGCTCTGATGAGCTTTCTCGCATTTTAGAAGCTCTTCATTCTATGGATAGGACCGTCTTGCAGCAACAATACAAGCCAGCGGATTTTAGAGCGAAAAAGATTTATCCAGATATTTGGGTGGACGATGATGCTGAGGAACGTTTCGCAGAACTTATAACGGAACTCAACCAGTTAACTCATTTTTATGAACAAAGCCTTGCCCAGGGGCATGACATATTGATCAGCATTTATTAAAACCGCTTCTCATTCATCGGTGCATGGCTCCAGAAAAGCTATTGTTTCGCTCATGTTCCTTGTCAATGCCTTTTAAAAATCATTCGAGTCATCCCGAAAACAGTAGATCGGTGTAATGAGACGCTTTTCCCGGTGTATAGTAATAGCATAGAAAGTTAATCACCAGCCGCCTACGGGCGGTATTTTTGCATTTTCAGAAAGGCCTACCGAATAGTCGGAATTGAAAATACATAATCGATGAATTATAATTTTACTTAATTTACAATAAATACCACAAAAAGGGGGGTATTGATTAATGAAACGATTCACAACTATATTACATGCAGCTCTCATAACTTCTGCACTATTTAGCTTGCAGGGAGTCAGCTTGGCACAGGAAAAGAATGGTGAAGCTATGGTAGAACAGCAGGAGATCGAGCTCATCGAAATCGGCATGGCCCAAGTGATTTACTTGGAAACGTACCCGGGCTACTCGTATGCATTAAAGGAGGGAAAGCATGTCTACCTCGATTATGATAAAGGCACCTTTCAGTATAAATTGGTGGCAGGATTGTCTAGGGGAACGGATTATCTGTATCAATATGATCAGTACGGAGTTTTTCTCAAAACCATCAAAATAATTGTCAAATAAGCAGAGTGTTTCCATCAAAAGCTTTAACCGACAGCTTTTGTCTGGTGAAGAGAAAATAGGCCGATCACGGTCTATTTTTTATTTTGTTGCTTGAGACGTAAGGAACCGGAATGTTTTCGAGTATCCACTTATAAAAACATTTGTAAAAAACCTTGAGAAATCAAGGTTTTTTATGCCCTCAACCATCCTCCCTGATTACATAACCCCAAGAGGTTGCCGCTTGATTATTTTTCACCTTGATTCAACAAGTGCATCCTGAACGTCTTAGTTTCAGCTTTCTCTCGAAGTTGTCAGCAGCTTCTTTTTGCATTTTTGGCACCACATGGCAATATTCGTTTACTTTAATCCATGTTGCAGGTATATCGAGCAGGGCAGACTCAAAACCGATATGTACATAAAGGCGTATTTGTAACTTTATACCTATTGCTCGTAATAACTCTACATCCGATACCTCAAAATGTGGGCATTATTTCCTTTTTATATATAAATTGGATATCTAGCGTATCGATCACCATGAGTCTTCCATCTGTATTGAATCCTTTACAGAGAGGAGGAGACTGAATGCCCAATATTGAAGGTATCAACATCCAACAATCAAGTGCGGAACGCAAGAGCTACGTGGTTGTGGGTGCTATTTTATCTTGCAGCAGCGGAAGTAAACAGAGTCGGCTGAAAATGCCGTTCAGCCATGGTGTTTTTGTAAAAGGGAAACCGCAAATGAACATCATGGATTTTGTTCCAAATGTAAATATCATGCCCTTTGGAAAGTGCAGCAGCTTACAAAATCCCACAGTCGCTTCAGCCACGGCAGCTAACAACGGTGTACTTACGCCAATGCCGTGCATACCTCTGACAACAATGCCATGGATAGATGGGAAAGCGGACAAAATGGTCGGTGGCCATCCAGCAGTGCTAAATAAATCAACAAATATGTGTTTCTATTGTGGGCAGATCAAGATTGAAGATGACGGGCAGGATTTGGGTGGCGTGAAGATAGGAAATCAGTCGTCAACAAACAGCGGGCCGTCTGCTGCTGGTTTTGGACAAGGACCAGCTTGCGAAAAGCCGCAGGAAAAGCCTAGCATGTGGGATAATTTCGTCAAAGGAATCTCAATGCTGGGAGACGTTCCTGCTGCGATGCAAAAAGCGGCAAGTGAGCTGCCAGGGGCTTTGGAGAAAGCTGCTAATGATTTGCCGAAAGGTTTACAAAAGGCGGCAGAGGATTTGCCCAAGGGTGTTGGAGTGTTTGTGAGGGAAGGCTATATCGAGCCAATGCAAGAAGACTTGGAGACGTTGAGGGATGAAAAAATCGATCTCGCGGATGGAATTGCAATCGGTGGGATTGCCTTAGGTGTACTTACACTAGGGAGAAGTAAAAACGCAAAAAATTTAGTGGATACGGCAAGGAAAGGGAAGAAGATGCCGGGTGAAGGTATAGAACTATACCGTCGAACAGCCAACGTTGGTGAGTTTAGTCATCTGGAAGTACCTATGCAATTAAAAGAAGTTAAGCGTTTAGCAGAACAAGGAGGAATTGGATTAGATGGTGTGAAAGTAAAAATAATTAGAGATCCTGAAATGATTCGTTTACCACATGCAGGCTGGGCTAATCCTAACGGCAAAGAAATTCAACTATATCCTAACGCGTTTATAAATGAAGAACAATTAGTCAAAACCCTAGCTCATGAACGGACACATATTTTTCAAGTTAGAATTTACGGAGAAGCAAAGGATATTCCAATGTTAGATAAATTCGAGGAAGGAGCTTACGGGATAGAAAATACATTTTGGGATTACTTTAATAGAAAGGGAAGATGAAGATGGTAAATCCTCATTTCAAAAAATGGCTTCACCTTGCAGAAGCGGTCAAAGAAGCAGTTCCTGACAGTCCACTGTTAATTTGCCCTAACTGTAGTGGTCATAATATTAAGCATGAATTTATTGGAGATAATCAGAAGAGAGAGGGATATTTTTTAATCTGGTGCGATGATTGTTTAGAAGGATTGCACATTTCAAGGATTGATATTCCTAAGCAAGCAAAGGTAATACCTTTTGGTGCACCTTCAGAACTTACTTCACACATTCCAAATTTCAAAAAGGTAATTCCTTAAAACTTACCCGAAGAAACCTTGATTGGCTTCGTGCCATCATGGTTTCTTTTTTTGTGGTCTTGGAAACGTATTTTCGGAACGTCTATGGCCTTTCAGAGTCGTTTGTACGTTCAGTTCAGATTCCGGGGGATTATGGTCTCCCTAACGTCGTACAAACGCCAAGGCTATTATCTTGATAACTTGTACCCCAAGCTCTTTTTTACTTCAAAACTCATTCTTCTGTACTCAATGTGCTTGAACGCTCTAAAATGTCAAATCTGGTAAATTAAAGCAGGAATCTGTCGTTTTTAGTAGAATATAACCCTCAATAAGTAATTGAGGTGAAAAAGTTCCATGCTGTTTGTCCTATTTTCAACATTAGAATACCTCGCAATATTTGCTCTTATGACTACACTATTTAGGTTTGGTTTTTTGGTGCATATCAACCGGATTCTCTTTGTGAGTTTGGTATTAATGCTTTTCTCGTTTGGGCTACGACAATTTACGCCATATGAAGACTATGCAACCATAGCCCAAGTCGTCATAATCTTTGGGGCATTAATCTTAGTATGGAACGTTAATTGGGGACATGCTGCCTTAATGACTATTATCACATCAGGAATATACTTGGGGATTCAGATGATGGAAGTGTTCTTCCTGACCGTTATAGGAATTCTAGAGACAATTGAATCGTTAGGGGATCGAAGCATCAACACAGGGTTCATATTCCAGACAATCTCCGCATTCCTTACCTTTGCATTATGCTATGGACTTAGGAAATGTAGACTGCAATTTACATTTGTCAGAGACGGAGCGCCTTTCTTTATTCACCATAGAATCAACATGGTTATTTTGTCACTGATCATTGTAACAGGTGTATTGATAACGGTCTTGTTTAAATTAGCAAGTACATATGGAATTGCTTCCTTAGTGTGGATTTTCTTTGGAATGGCAATCGGAATCACTATACTGGCATGGCTGGCTATAAAAAGGGATGGGGAATATGATTGAAACTCTCGCTGAAAGAATAGCCATACAACTAAAGTCGATCAATCCGCATGAAACGAAGTCAGTCCCTACAATGAAGTTTGGGTTAATCCTTATCATCAACATGCTGCTCATCATTACGATTAGCCTTACCATTTCACTCATGATAGGAACATTTCAAGGAACAGTAATCACATTGGGCGGATTTCTGGTACTACGCCAATTTTCAGGAGGATTTCACTACTCATCGTCCGTCTACTGCACCATGACAAGTATAGTGGGAGCTGTATTAATCCCTCTAGTTCCCCTTCCTAATGATTTTGTCACCCCGATTATTATCATCACATTAGTCCTAGTAGCACTTTTTGCACCGCAAGAAATGGAAATGCAATCACGACTATTCAAACAAAATCAGACTTTGCTCCTCAAGACCCTCTCAATTATCATCGTCAGTTTATTATTTTTCATAGAAAGCGAGACACTGGTTAAGACCTTCTTTGTGCAATCACTTACGCTAATTCCACTGAAAGGAGGTGGAAAAGATGAAAAATAAAGCGATGATGTTCGTAGCGAAGCATGTTTCTGCAATTGCTTCATTTGTTGCGGTACTGGCGGTAACTACAGCATCCTTTGGTTTCGTGGGGAAACCTGAGATTCCAGAGGAATTAAAGAAATGAGGAGCAATAAACGACACAGACCAGTTCTCATTCGACTTAACATCGAACGGGGAAAACTGGTTGCCCCATTGCGCTTTTGTTTGTAAATCATAACTTTATAAACAGAACATCCATTTATGAATGTATTGTACTTATCGACGGCTTCTTTCACATCGTTACTAACAACCTCAACCCCTTGCTAGACAAGAGGGGTTCTTTTTTTCGCCTAGTGCATTGGCGTCAACAACGTTGATTTTCGAATTGCTAATGAATCCAAGCGGACTGTCTCTTTGGCGAGAAATCGGCTTTTGAGACAGTCCCCTTGTTTTACATACGCTTAACGCTTATTAAAACTTGGAAAGAGCGAATTTAGCTGTAAAATTCATTTTTTTCATATAGGAAGAATTCGCTCCGGCTTGAAATTGTACAGAAATATTGCCGTCTTTTTCTGCTTGGAAGACGCGGCCGTATGGTGAATTAGCTTGGTATGTACCAATTACTTGATTATCCGCATCAAAGACTGTATAAGAAATCGGGAATCCTGAATTGTTTACAAATATCGTAAGCTCTTCGCCCTTTTTAAGCGAAAAAGATTCTTTTTGCGTCACTTCGTATGAACTCAGAGAATAGTATTTTGTAACCTCTTGAATGTCTAAAGCCGTTGTTGCTGCGCTAGCTTTTGAGACTTCCAATCCTGGCAAATATACACCCGAAAGTAGTGCAATTCCTAATGCCCCTGCTAAAATGGTTTTTTTCATCAATGTGGCTCCTCCTTTTTTGCTCATCCATGAGCGAAAGTAAATATTTGGAAATTACAACCATTATAATCTCGTTGAAAATGGTTATCAATAAGTTTTTTTGTTAGATTTGTTAGAATACCTCGTACGGCGTGATAAACAGGGCATAAAAAAAGAGAGTGATTCAATTGAATCAACTTCCCCCTAAAAACGGCACACACATCCCCGTATCCGGACAAAACCCCTCATTCTCCGCACACAACCTCTCCGTAAACCCAGGCTCCTCCTGCGCCAGAAACTTAAAATAACAAACAATTTCATGATTCCTTACAGCTAAACTATTCAACTGAAAATCCAACAAATATTTCCGATCCACATGCTGATAGTACAATCCTTTCTTCGTAAACGGAGGCGGATACACCTTGGACGGCAAAGTCGGAATAATATCATGAACATTCACGATCCGAATACTGTTCTTTACAGTCTCATTAAACCGCGAAGCAAAGACAAGATTTCCGACACGAGGACTCCCATACGTATACACAAAAGGTCGCGTAAACTTCGTATTCACCGCAATATCCAAACCAGCAAGTGCGGCCAAACCTCCCCCTAAACTGTGCCCCGCAACTAATAGTCTTTTCGATCTTGAGAGCTTGCTCAACTCCCGAATCAATTCATCTCTCGCGGATTGATAAATACAAGTAAACCCGCGATGGGTCTTTCCTGCCTTTCTGACAAAACGATAGGGGACTTGAAACAAATCTTGATCAGACTCATTGTCGTTAAACGTGCGTGTTCCCCGAAAAGCAACAACGATACTGTCGGGTGACTCGGCTACAAAACCAAATATCTCCTGCTCCGGAGTCTCAACACCAGCCAATGCTCGAATAGTCGATCGCTGACAAAACCCTTTTGGCAAGACAAGTGAATCTGTTTCAAAAAGTTGATAGGCCTGATAGATCATGGCCGCAAGTAAAATCGCATCTTCGCTGTTATATATACGATCGATCATTCATGTGTCTCCCTTTCTGAGTTTCCAGGCGGTAAAAGCTAGCATTTGCCTTGAAACGGAATACACGTAGAGGTATCGGGACAAAAGCCCGGATTTTCCACACAGAGCGTTTGGACATAATCAGGGTCAAGCTGAGTGAGGCTATGAAAATAGCAGGCGATACTATCGTTGCGAGGCGTATTATTCAGTTGAAACGAGAGAGGAAACATATTTTTTACATGTTGATAATAGATACCTTCCTGGGTAAAAGGAGGCGGATACTTTTGATCGGGGAATGTAGGAAAAGAATCGTGAACATTTACAATGCGTAGACTATTTGCGACGACTTTATTGAAGCGTGAAGCGAAGTGGGGGTCACCAATACGCGGACTGCCATAGGTATAAACGATGGGTTGCCTAAAATGCGTGTTTACCGCAATATCTAAAGCTGCCAGCACAGCTAGCGCGCCGCCATAGTTGTGGCCAGTAATATACAGCTTTTTAGATGCTGAAAACTGATTTATTTTTCTGATTAACCGATCCCGTGTTGATTGATACAGGCATGTAAATCCACGTGAGGTTTTCCCTGCATCTGTAACAAAAGGATAGGGGACTTGTAGGATGTCATAGGCTGCCAAAAGGTCTGCTGGATATGCTGCGTACCCTCTGAAGGCAATGATGATTTCATCTTTTGACTCTGCCACAAAACCATACATATGTTCAGTTGGATTCTCTACGTCAGCAAAAGCCCGAATAGTAAATCGAAGCTGAAAACCTTTGGGTAAGATAAGCTCCCCCTCAAAAAATAGGAGATAAGTCTGATAGCTCATGGCTGCAAGGAAAATGGTAGCCTGACTAGTAAACATGTTGTCTTCGTCCGAGAAAACCATGTAGACAAATTCCTTTCCGAACAAGAATAGATCGAACTCTTGTCTGCTTCTCCAAAATGAATGCAGGGCAATCCTATTCGAATGATACTTACCATGAGCCTATGTTTTTACGATGGAATGCGTGCTTGTATGAAGAAAAATACTGTTTATCGGACAGGAGGGGAGGTTGCAATGAGGAACAATATAGCGACGTGGAATAAAAAGAAAAAGGGGCGCGTACGCAACGCTCCCCATTTACAAAGGTTTTGAGAGGATTTCAATTCCCACATCAATTGTTTTCTCTACTCCCATGAAGGTAAGAAATATTTTAGCCCTGTTTTTGTGCTTGTCCACTTTTTTGATAATGCCTTCCAGTCCTTTTAGGGGACCAGATTCTACGATTACCTTTGAATTCTCCAGATAGACTTTTGAATAATCGACAACCTCACTGTTCCCCATGAGTTGGAGTATCGGGGTGATTTCTTTTTCGTCAATGCTCGAATAATAAGCGCCCTCATCTTGCGAATAGTAACTACCGTTATTGACCAAACGCAAGCTTCTAGGAATTTTTTTGATTTTATGGAACATATCGTTAGTCATTTCCGTCTTAATAAGTACATATCCAGGAAAAATATTCTTCATAACATTATACACAATGCCTGACTTTTTCTCAGGAACCAATCTCTTCGGCACAACGGACATTAAAGATTTCTCATTAAAATAGAGTCTGAGGTACTTTTGAACGACTTCTTCTTTACCGGATTCTACAAAGATGGCATACCATTTCAAGATGAGCAATCCTTTCATTATGAAGTGGATTCGTAAGTATCTGGAGTGCTTACTACCTTTCCAAAAATAGGAATGATTGAGTGGATAAATTCACAAAAATTATGGTATTATACTAAATATATCCAATTCTTTCGTGTTATGCAATAAATGCGGTTGTTGTAAGATTTTGTATAAATAGAAAGAGTTAGCTACAACAGCTTCTTATCGAAAGTAAAATCTCTCAGGAAATTTAATCGATGTTTCGGCACGTTAAAGGAACGAGGGAGGTCATACGGAGAAACGGTAGTGTGTAGAACTATTTACCCACGAACCGGGGAAGCTCTGCCCTTTGGCATAGTCGTAGAACGAGAGAAGGCGGAGATTGGATTGCATGTATTTCCACAGACCTTTACGAATGAATTCGTTATCAAAGGTACAGATAGAGAGTTTCGTGTCAGTTTGTGCATGGGCTACTTTTCTGTTCCCGTAGATTTTTTAAAAATAGTAAAATTCCTGCACCCAAAAGAATTCGAGTACTATTTTCATCTGGAGTATGAGCGGAGAGTAAAGAGCTACCTGACAGGGAGATATGTCGCCAAAAAAGCCGTTTCGGTTTTGACTGGAGAAGACAGCTTAGATCGAATATGTATTGAACAGGGCATTTTTCATCACCCTGTCGTGAACTTACCGAATACAACCAATGTCCAAGTGAGTATCACCCACTGTGACGATCTTGCGGCCGCCATTGCTTTTACGGAAGAACTACCGCTGGGGATTGATATGGAGAGAATTAGCGTTGATAGAAATAAAGTTCTGGAGACGCAAATGACTTTGAAAGAGAGCAGGTTGTTGTCATGCATGCCTTATTCCTATGAAACGAATCTCACTCTTTTCTGGACAGTTAAGGAAGCGCTATCCAAAGTTCTGAAAACAGGCTTAACAACCTCTTTTCATGTCTATGAAATAAGCCAAGTGGAGGCAAGGGATGGGGTTGTTTATAGTCTATTTGAAAACTTTCCACAATACCGTACTGCATCCTTTATCCTTGGTGACTATGTGTGTTCAATCACGTACCCGAAAAAGACAGAGTGGAGTGTTGCTGTAGTAAAGGATGTATTTCAGGAGATAGAACCATCTATGACAAATCGATTTTGAATTCCCCACAAGCGGTCAATTGACCAGGCTGTGGGGAGTTTTCTTTATAAAAACCTTATATGAAAACAAGGGGTGCATCATACATGGAAAAGCCTGTTGTGTTTATGTTTTCTGGACAAGGGTCTCAGTACTATCAGATGGGGAAAGACCTTTTTGATCAGAATCCGGTATTTCGCAAATGGATGCTGAGGTTAGATGAAAAGGTACATTCCCTAATCGGGGAGTCTGTCCTTACCCAGCTATATGATGACACGAAGCGTCGAGACGACATATTTGATCGCACCCTTTATACGCATCCCGCCATTTTTATGGTGGAATACGCTCTGGCCCAGGTTCTCATGGAAAGCGGAATTAAGCCCGACTATTGTCTGGGCAGCAGTTTGGGGGAGTTTGCGGCGGCGGCTGTGTCCGGGATCATGCCCGTGGAAGAATTGCTGCAACTCGTGGTTGAACAAGCCACCCTTTACGAAACGTATTGTCAGAAAGGGAGTATGCTTGCGATTCTCCACAATCCCGATATTTATTATCAAGAGCCGCTTTTGCATCGAAATAGTGAGTTGGTAGCGGTGAATTTTCATTCGCATTTTGTCATTGCCGGGAGCAGTCATCAGCTCCAACGCATGGAGGATTATGTGAAAGGCAAGGGGATTATTTGTCAACGCCTACCCGTATCATATGCTTTTCACTCCGCTTACATCGATCCGGTTGAACCACATTATCGGGAGGTATTGAAACATAAATCGTTTGGAATTCCCCAGATTCCCTTTGTATCGTGCGTTCATGGCGAAATCATGCAGGAGCTGCCAGTTGATTATTTTTGGCAAGTGGTAAGAAAACCAATGCAGCTTCCAAAAGCTGTCCAAGAGCTGGAGAAACAGCAAAGCTACATCTATTTGGATCTGGGACCAGCAGGAAACTTGAGTAATTTTACAAAGCGAAATCTGCGGCAAGATTCACAGTCAGAATGCTACTCGATCATCACTCCTTTTAAAAAGGATGGCGAAAATGTAGAGCGCATCAAGCAGCTATTCTCAAATAAAAGTTTGAATACCAACAGAAAGGAAGGCAGAAAAATGACCACATATGTTTTTCCAGGGCAGGGCTCCCAAATTAAAGGAATGGGGGGCTCTCTTTTTGATGAGTTTCCAGAAATAACGGCCAAAGCTGATCAGATATTAGGTTATTCCATCAAAGAACTATGTCTGCATGATCCAGACAAACAATTAAGTAAAACGCAATTTACCCAGCCTGCTCTGTATGTGGTAAATGCGCTTAGCTATCTAAAAAAAGTAAAGGAAACCAGAAAAAAACCTGATTATGTAGCAGGGCACAGCTTGGGTGAGTACAACGCGCTTTTTGCATCAGGGGTGTTTGACTTTGAGACAGGGCTGCATTTGGTGAAAAAAAGAGGCGAGTTGATGAGTCTGGCCGTCGGTGGAGGGATGGCGGCTGTGATCGGGTTTACTTTGGAGCAAGTGGAACGGGTATTACATGAAAATAACTTGACCAGTATCGATATTGCCAATCACAATTCTCCTGCTCAATTTGTGATTGCAGGTCGGAAAGAAGATATAGAGCGTGCCAACCCAGTTTTTCAGGAAGCGGGCGTAAAAGTATACATACCGCTAAAGGTCAGCGGAGCATTCCATTCTCGTTACATGAGCGATGCGAAGCAACGCTTTGAGGACTATTTGAATCAGTTTTCGTTTTCCAGTATGACCATCCCTGTGATTTCCAATGTTCACGCAAGACCTTATAAACAGAGCGATGTGAAACGAAATTTAGTTGAACAAATTACACACCCAGTGAAATGGAATGACACCATTCGATATCTCCTGGCCTTGGGGGAAAACGAAATAGAAGAAGTCGGCCCTGGTACTGTGTTGACCAAATTAGTTACTACGATCCGAAATGAAGCAGAGCCGCTGATCATAGAAGTGGAAGAAGAGAAAGAAAACATGGAGCAAGAGGCAAAGCCGGTTGCTATCACCGTACAGGCAGAAGAGATATCGAATAGTATGGAGCAGCCAAAAGGAATTACCGCTTCTTCGCTAGGAAATCAGCAATTTAAACAGGACTACAAACTGAAATATCCCTATCTGGCAGGAGCGATGTACAAGGGAATTGCATCGGAAAAGCTGGTCATAAAAATGGGGAAAGCCGGGATGATGGGCTTTTTCGGAAGCGGTGGCTTACAGCTGGATAGAATCGAGCGTGCCATCCAACAGATTCAACGTGAACTACAGCAAGGAGAGCCGTATGGTATGAATTTGTTGCATCATCCAAGCGACCCGTCGATGGAAGAGAAAACCGTCGAGCTGTATCTTGCTTATCAAGTGAGGGTGATTGAAGCATCTGCGTTTATGGCGATTACCCCTGCGTTGATTATTTATCGAGCCAAGGGATTAAAGCGGGGGATGAACGGGCAAGTGGAGGCGGCAAACAAAATTTTTGCCAAGGTATCACAGCCTGAGGTAGCGGAAGCCTTTTTAAGTCCGGCACCTGAGTACCTGATAGAAAAATTGGTGCAGGAACAAAAGCTTACAAGGGAAGAAGCGAGTCTGTTACGAGAAGTTCCGATGGCGGATGAGTTAACGGTGGAGGCCGATTCTGGAGGAAATACCGATCACGGTGTAGCGTCTGCTTTGATGCCAGCGATGATCAGGCTACGAGATAACATGATGCACAAGTATGGATACCGTAAACCGATCAGAATCGGGGCTGCGGGAGGGATCGGAACTCCTGAAGCTGCTGCGGTCGCTTTCATGCTTGGGGCGGATTATATTGTTACAGGTTCGATTAACCAGTGCACAGTGGAGGCGGCGACCAGCGAGTCGGTGAAGGATTCGTTGCAGTTGGCCAATGTTCAAGACACAGAGTATGCTCCAGCCGGTGAAATGTTTGAAATGGGAGCCAAAATTCAGGTGTTGAAAAAAGGCTTATTCTTTCCAGCGAGAGCGAACAAATTGCACGACCTCTATCGTCAATACAACTCGCTTGATGAAATCGATGAGAAAACCAAGAAACAGCTCCAGGAAAAGTATTTTAAACGCAGCTTTGAAGAAGTGTATGAACAGATGAAAACTACTTGCCCGCCTCAGGAACTGAAAAGAGCGGAACGAACACCTAAATACAAGATGGCGTTACTTTTCAAATGGTATTTTAACCGTTGTTTTGACTGGGCTTTGGATGGAGCCGAGAGCTATAAAGTGGATTATCAGATTTACTGCGGTCCTGCGCTAGGTTCTTTTAATCAATGGGTGAAGGGAACGGCTATTGAAAACTGGAGAGACCGTCATGTTGATCAAATCGGTGAAATGATGATCAAGGAGACAGCCAGCCTTTTGAATCAGCGTATCTACGCCTTAACAGGTTTAAGCAAGTAAAGAAGCAATGACTCTCAAATAAGAAAGGAACGGCGAAAATGAATTTGGAACTAGTAGAATACCACCCTGAAGGCGTTTCAAGCGAAGCGCCTCTTCTTTTTGTGCATGGAGCATGTCATGGAGCATGGTGTTGGGAAAAAAACTTCCTTCCTTATTTTGCTGACAAAGGCTTTTCTTCCTATGCACTGAGCCTTCGAGGACACGGTGAAAGTGACGGCTTTGAAAACCTTCATTCCTACACACTACAAGATTACGCGGATGATGTTCTTGAAGTGATCGGGCGTCTAAAAAACAAGCCAGTGCTGATCGGACACTCCATGGGCGGAGGAATTGTACAAAAGATTTTGCACCAGCATCCAGATATAATCTCGGGTATCGTTCTCGTTGCCTCGATTCCTCCGCATGGCGGAATGCGCGATTTATTCCGATTGATGTTCAGAAATTTTAAAGAAGCTATGCAACTGTTTACATATAACGAAAAAAGAGATGCCTCATTGCTTGCCAATGTCTTTTTTTCCAAGGAGCTACCGATTGAAAAAAAGGACGAGTGGGTGAAGCTCCTGCAGCCTGAATCACTGAAAGCAAGAACCGAGATGAATGGGAAAATTATTCCAAAAACGATCAGCGGAAAAGCTCCGATGCTAGTTCTCGGCTCCAAGCAGGATCGGATGATTTCTGAGAAAACAACGCGCCGAATTGGCATAACATACGGAATCGAGCCCGTTCTGTTCCAAAATATCAGTCATGATATGATGCTTGATCCTGAATGGGAAGCCGTTGCTGGTCACATTTTGACTTTTTTGAACGAATCTATATCTGAATTGCGGAGGTAGGGAATAACATGGAAGGTTCTTATCAAATCGCAAACATTGCAACGAATGTTGAGGTAGAAATAGAACGTTTGAAATCTCAGGTGGAGTTGTTTTGGGATAAAGAGCTGAAGCATTATATCGAGTTTGGTCTGACAGATGGGATGTCGGTCATAGAGCTAGGCTCGGGGCCTGGATTCGTGATGGAAAAGGTCATGCAGGAGTTTCCAAATGGTAGAATGACGGGATTGGAGCTTGATCCTCTTCTCGTTGATTATTCCAGAAACTATTTGACACAAAAGCAATCTGATCGATTTGAGATTGTCGCGGGATCGATTATGGAAACGGGCTTACCTAGCGATTCCTATGATTTTGCCATTACGCGACTCGTATTGGAACATTTACCCGACCCAGTCGGTGCAGTTCGTGAAGTTGCGAGGTTGTTAAAACCAGGTGGCAAAGCGGTATTCATCGACAATGATTTCGAGATGCACATCATGACCACCCCGCATGTACCAGAACTGCGAGAGCTGTATGATGCCTACTGTGCGGCACGCTATGCGGAAGGCGGCAACCCGAAAATCGGTCGTGAACTGCCAACGGTCCTCAAGCAAGGCGGACTTGGAAAAATAGATTTCGAAGTCATTTGCGCTCACAGTGAGCTTCTCGGGTACGAAATGTTTCTAAAGTCGGAGGGTGTAGGCATTCCTGTGCAGTTGGTGCGTGACGGTTATTTATCCAGCAAGGCACTGGGTAAGCTATCTGTGGCATGGCGAAACATGCTGAATACGGAAGGTCATTCTATTCTCAGACAGCTATACATGGCTGCTGGTGAGAAATCGGTGTAAAAGAAAGGGGGGAGTCGAGTATGAAGGTACTTTTTCATTCATTTCATGATATAGAAACCATAGTGAAAGAAGTAATGACCGACTTATTAAAAGATACGACGAATCCCTTGGATTTCGATAAAAGCTTTGTGGAACTAGGTATCAGCTCGGTTTTGTCTGTAGAAATGGTAGAGATGATTAATGAAAAACTAGGCATTGACTTGGGGATTGAGGTCGTTTTTGATCATGAGAATACCAAGCAACTAGCCACGCATATTATCGAAAAATATCAGGAAATCGCTCCAACAACAGATCGTACCCAGGCCGATAACGGTTCATCAACGATTGCGAGCAAGATAGGTAAAATCATTGCTCAGCTATTGGATACACCTGTGGAAACCTTGAATTTCGATAAAAGTTTCATCGAGCTGGGCATTAATTCTGTGTTGGCGGTCGAATTAATAGAAGCAATCAATGCTGACTTGGGGATTCATCTTGGCGTAGAAGTGATTTTTGATTATACAGAGGTGGACGAGCTGGCTGCATATATCTCTCTGCAATTTGCAACAGAGATGGCAGTAGAAGACAGCCAAATCCTGCCTATTGTTTTCGAAAACGAACGGAATCATTCGAATCATACAAGAAACGAAATTCGCCACTCCGATATCGCGATCATCGGAATAGCGGGCAGATTTGCTGGCTCGGATTCAGTGGAAGAGTTCTGGGAGCATCTTGCTTCTGGCGACAGTTGCATCGAGGAAATATCGCGCAGTGGTTGGGCAGCAGATCAATATTACGGCGGGCTTCTCAAGGACATTGATCAATTTGATGCATCCTTTTTCAATATTTCCTCTGATGAAGCAAAAAGTATGGACCCTCAACAACGGTTGTTCCTGCAAGAATCCTATAAAGCTTTTGAAGATAGCGGATACTCTGGTGAACTGTTATCAGGGAGAAAAGTAGGTGTGTTTGTCGGGGGGCGCCATTCAGACTATAAAGAGAAATCCATGTTGGCCGAAGGCGTCTCTTCACAAACGATGCTAGGCAATGAAATGTCGATGCTAGGGGCAAGACTCTCCTACTTTTTAAATCTCAAAGGACCAAGTCTTGCAGTAGATACAGCTTGTTCCTCTGCTTTGGTAGCCATTCATTTAGCCTGCGACAGTCTTCGCAGGGGAGAAACCGAAATGGCTCTTGCAGGTGGAGTGGCGATTCACAGCTCCCCTGAATTTTTTGTGATGTCCTCCAAAATGGGAGTGGTCTCACCCGACGGGACATGCAACACCTTTGATAATGATGCAAATGGCATGGTGTTTGGAGAAGGAGTTGGAGCAGTCGTACTGAAGCCAGTTGCGCAAGCAATGGCAGATGGCGACCATATTTATGCTGTCATCAAGGGCTCGACTGTGAATCAGACAGGAAAGTCAAACGGGATTACAGCACCGAGCATGCTTGCCCAAAAAGAATTGATTGTGGATGCCTATGAAAATGCAGGGGTTGATCCGGAGACGATCAGTTATATCGAAACACATGGGACAGGAACGCAACTGGGTGACCCTATTGAAGTGAAGGCATTGATTGAAGCATTTCGTTCGTTCACGGATAAAGCACAATTTTGCGCGATTGGGTCACATAAGCCCAACATCGGTCACACCACGATGACATCGGGATTGGCAAGTTTGTTTAAAGTTATCATGGCGATGAAACATAAGAAGATCGCGCCGACGATCAGCGTCAAGGAAGTCAATAAGCATATCAAATTGAACGGAAGTCCCTTTTTCATCAATACCGAGCTCATAGAATGGAATACCAGTGAGGAGACTCCGCGAAGAGCGGGTGTGAGCGCTTTAGGATCGAACGGAACCAATTGTCATCTGATTATGGAAGAAGCGCCGACAGTACAACCGCAATCAAGCAGTAAGCAAGTAGGAGCGTATTACTTGTTCCCGTTTTCAGCCAAGAGCGAGTCAGCTCTCACGCAAAAACTGGATGAAATGTCCCAATGGTTAGCAAAAGAAGCGGGACGTTTTCACGAACAAGATATTTCCTATACCTTGTTCACAGGAAGAAGTCATTTTTCGCACCGTTGCATGTTTATTGCCAAAGACGTAAATGAATTGCGGCAAAAAATTGCGGAAGTTAAAGAAACGGGAACATCTGCTGATTATTTTGTCCAGTATGAAATCGATTCCGTGCGGCTAGAAAAGAGCATGAAAGAGTTCGGAGAAAAATTAATGGAAGAAGTAGCAGAGATCAGTTCGCTATCCACCCACGCAAGGAAAGAGAAGCTGTCCATGCTTGCTGATTTATTTGTAAAAGGTTACAAGCTGGATTGGCGTTCCTTATATAAAAACGGCAGATACACCCGAGTGTCTCTGCCAGCCTATCCATTTAAAGGGGAACGCTATTGGCTTCCCAAAACCGAGAGACAGGGTCGCTTGCCCAATACCCACCCCGAATTGTGGAAGGAGATGGATGAGCTTCTCTGCAAGTTGTTATGGGGGCAAATGCAGTCCATCGGTTGGTTTACTGACAAGAGTGTGAATGTCGCCGACCTCAAGGTGAAAACAGGTTTCCAGCACCGTTATGAAAAATGGATGGAAGAAAGTATGGCGATGTTAACTCGTCGTGGCTATCTCGATGGCTATGATGGAGAGCAATGCCTGGTGGTTGATCCGACTTTGATCGAGGTAGAAGCTGTATGGGAAGAATGGGATCGACGTAAGGTGGCATGGCGTGAGGATGCCAATCTGGAAGTGCGGATAAGATTGCTGGAAGCTACGATGAAATCTCTGCCGCACATTGTAACAGGTCAGAAACTTGCTACGGATGTCATGTTTCCAGGCTCTTCTATGGAATTGGTGCAACATATTTATAAAAATAATCCGGTGGCAGATCACTACAATGAAGTGCTCGCAGAAACAGTCGCAAGCTATGTGGAAGAACGCTTGAAAAAAGATCCTTCTGCAAAAATTCGCATCATAGAGATTGGTGCGGGGACGGGCGGAACGAGCACGTTTGTCTTTGAAAAGCTGAAGCCTTATCAGCAGTTTATAGAAGAATATTGCTATACCGACATCTCCAAAGCATTTTTGATGTTCGCACAAAAGGAATATGGATCGCACGTTCCGTATCTGACCTATCAAATTTTTAATGTGGAAGCGTCTTTTGCTGAGCAAGGAATTCGAGAGGGCTATTACGATCTGGTGATTGCGGCTAATGTGTTGCATGCCACCAAAGATATTCGCAAAACCTTGCGCCATACCAAAGCTGTTTTGCGAGAAAACGGTTTGGTTCTTTTAAATGAGATTAGCAGTAATACCTTGTTCCTTCATCTGACCTTTGGTCTTTTGGAGGGCTGGTGGCTGTCTGAAGATACGGATGTACGTATTCCTGGTTCTCCTGCCTTAACACCGACATGCTGGCAAACGGTACTGGAAAATGAAGGATTTCACTCGATCTCTTTTCCAGCTCAGGAAGCGCATGATCTGGGACAACAGATTGTCCTTGGAAACAGCGATGGCGTCCTTCACCCTGATGTTCGCGTCGGTGCGAGCGTTTCGCCTATCGCACGCGAGACGGTTCAGCAGGCAAAAGCAGAAGGGAAAGTATCTTCGCAGCCAGCATCCCAAAACATCCCAAGCCAGTCTGTGGTGACCGAGCAGACGGTGACGGATTATGTGAAGGATATGATTATTGAAAAGCTGGTCACTGCATTGGAAGTCGATGTCGATTCGATCGATGTGGACGAGCCTTTCAGAGATTATGGATTGGATTCCATTCTTGGCGTTAGATTGGTTCAAGAGATCAATCAAGCACTGGTGATTGAAATTGAGACGACGATTCTTTTTGATTACAGTACAGTAAATCAACTTACAAGCTATATTTTGTCTGAGTACAAAGCGGTCATTGCTCAAGCGTTAGGGCAGAAGATCAGTCTATCTGAGCAGAGGGAAGATTCCGTCTCTACTATTCAGACCGAGCCATTCATTCAAACAGCTCCTATGCTTTCAGAGGAAAAAGGGAGCGTGTCAGAAAAAGCTTCGTTCCTGACTGAACCTATTGCGATTATTGGAATGAGCGGTACGTTTGCCTCATCTGGCAACGCTCATGACTTGTGGGATCACTTGGTGAACGGTTCGGATTTGCTTGCGAAAGTGACTCGCTGGGATTTATCAGCGTACGGCCTGGATGAGGCAGAGGGTTATCAATACGGCGGGCTTGTAGAAAATATTGACTTGTTTGATCCGCTTTTTTTCAACATCTCCGGTCTGGAAGCTGATTATATGGACCCGCAGCAACGATTCTTTTTAGAGGAATCCTGGAAAGCGCTGGAGGATGCTGGCTATGCGGGTCAAGGCGTGCAAGGAATCCAATGCGGCGTCTACGCAGGGTGTGCCAAAGGTGATTACGATCGTCTTGTGGGTGAGAATCCTCCTGCCCAAGCTTTCTGGGGAAATATGGAGTCCATTGTGCCTGCTCGGGTTGCTTATCATCTGGACTTACAGGGACCTGCCGTCGCGATTGATACGGCTTGCTCCAGTTCCTTGGTGGCGATTCATATGGCGTGCCAAGCCTTGCGGACAGGTGAGGTCGACATGGCATTGGCAGGTGGTGTCTTCATTCAATCTACGCCAGGATTTTATTTGTCTGCCAAGCGAGCAGGTATGCTGTCACCGACAGGACGCTGCCATACGTTTGATGAGCGTGCAGATGGCTTTGCGACGGGGGAAGGCGCTGGTGTCGTTGTACTGAAACGTCTCTCGGAAGCAATCGCTTGCGGTGACCATATTTATGGTGTCATTCGAGGCTCGGGAATCAATCAGGATGGGACGACAAATGGGATTACAGCGCCGAGTGCGAAATCTCAGGAGCGCTTGGAACGCAATGTCTACGATACATTCGACATCAATCCTGAGCAAATTACGATGGTCGAGGCTCATGGAACAGGGACCAAGTTGGGAGATCCGATTGAGTATCAAGCGCTCACTCGCGCTTTTCGGGCCTATACGGATAAAAAAGAATTTTGTGCGATTGGATCGATCAAGACGAATATTGGTCATACCCAGATCGCAGCAGGCGTTGCAGGGGTCATCAAAATCCTTTTGTCATTGAAACACAAACAAATAGCGCCATCCCTACATTTTGAAGCAGGGAACGCCAACATTAAGTTTGCAGATAGCCCTTTTTATGTCAATACAAGCTTGAAGGAATGGTCAGTGGAGCCGCGAGCCAAACGTTGTGCGGCGATCAGTTCCTTTGGAGCCAGCGGTACAAATGCGCACATGGTAATCGAAGAGGCGCCTCTGATAGAGCGGAATCATGCGAAAAAGCCGGGCTATTTGATTGTGTTGACGGCGCGCACGTTTGAACAGCTACGCCAGCAGGTTGCCCAATTGCTTTCGTTTTGTGAACAAGCACCGGAGACAGATTGTGGAAATATCAGCTATACGCTGTTAGTAGGCAGAAAGCATTTCCATCACCGCTTCTCTTGCATTGTTCAGCATACAGCAGAGCTTGTTCAGCTTTTGAAAAAGTGGCTGGAAACAGGAAAAGCATCCCAGACTTTTGTTTCCGAGTTACATGAAAAAGATCATCGGGAACAAACCGCATTGAAACGTTACGGAAATCAAAGCATCGAGAATCTGCATGTGACGAGTCAGGCGAGCGAATATTTGGAACAGTTGTCTGTGATCGCGGAATTGTTTGTGCAGGGATATGGATTAGACTATGACAAGCTGTTTGCGAACGATCAGTATTCTCGTATTTCACTTCCCACGTATCCTTTTGCCAAGGAACGCCATTGGGTACTGGAGAGTGAAACAAAAGCAAATGTAAGGGGAACGGCAAATAACACCACAGCATCCGTGATACATCCCATGCTGCATCAGAACACTTCTACTTTCTCCGAGCAACGGTTTAGCTCCACCTTTACGGGAGAAGAGTTTTTCTTGGCGGATCACGTAGTCAAAGGGCAGCGGGTGTTGCCGGGAGTTGCCTATCTGGAGATGGCAAGAACCGCTATGGAGCACGCTGTAGGAGAGAACGTCCACGGGGATACGGCAATTAAACTACAAAATGTCGTATGGGCTCGTCCGATCGTTGTAGGTGATCAGCCTGTTCGGGTACATACGGGTCTCGTTCTCGAAGAAGATGGTGAGGTATCCTACCAAATCTATAGCGAGGCAGAGGGCAGTGATGCCGAGATCGTGGTACACAGTCAAGGAAATGCTGTGCTTACCCCGCACTCGGAGTTGCAAATGCTTGATTTGCCTGTTTTGCAAGAGCAGTGCAACGAGCAGGTGATTTCATCCGAGGAATTCTATGAGTTCTTCAGAGCAATTCACATTGATTATGGACCCGGACATAAAGGAATAGACAAGGTATATGTCGGGCCTGGACAAGTCTTGGCAAAGCTGGTTCTACCGTTATCGGTCACCGGCTCAGAGGATCAGTTTGTCTTGCATCCAAGCTTGATGGATTCCGCTTTGCAGGCCTCTGTGGAGTTGACGCTTTCTTCCCGTCGCGTGATGTCGTCGGATAGTATGGCAAAACGCAAGCCCGTGATGCCTTTTGCCCTGGAGGAGATTGAAATCATCAGCCCGTGCACCTCTGAGATGTGGGCATATGTGCGCTACAGCGACGGCAGCCAAGCAGGGGATAAGGTAGAAAAATACGATATGGATCTATGTGATGAAACTGGAACGATTTGTGTACGAATGAAGGGATTCACATCTCGGGTACTGGAAAGAGAGATTCAAACAGATCGTACAGCAACAAAAGCGGCAGTTGAGACATCCAGCGAATCGCTGATTGGAACCATGCTGCTCAGTCCTGTATGGGAAGAGGTTGCGATGGACCGTGGTTTGGAAACGCCACTTGCAAGCGATCAGATTCTGATTGTTTGTGCAGATGACGAGAACCGAAGTCTTGTTCAACAACGCTATCCTCGTGCAGCTGTTATGGAGATTACGCCCGCAGATAGTATGGATGAAATAGCGGTGAAGCTGGAGCAGATTGGTTTGATTGATCATATCATCTGGATTGCGCCATGGATTGATTTGAAATACCTGGCAGAAGAGGCACTTATCATCGAGCAGGAGCGCGGTGTATTTCATGTGTTTCGCTTGCTAAAAGCCCTGCTCAAATTGGGCTACGATACCAAGGAGCTAGGATGGAGTCTCGTAACCTTCCAGACCCAACCGATTCATCAAAACGATGTGGTCAACCCTATTCATGCCAGCCTTTACGGATTAGTCGGTTCGATGGCAAAAGAATACACAAACTGGCGTATCCGACTTGTTGATCTGGAAGCTGGTCGTGCTTGGCCAATGGAGGAGGTTTTCACACTTCCGCCAGATGCTGAGGGGAATGCATCGGTTTACCGCGGAGGGAAATGGTATCGTCAGGAATTGATTCCATTGCGTCAACCACAATGGGAACAGGCTTCCTACAGACAGGGTGGAGTCTATGTGGTGATTGGAGGTGCTGGCGGTATTGGCGAAGTCTGGAGCGAATACATGATTAGCACGTATCAAGCGCAAATCATCTGGATTGGACGCCGAGAAAAGAATGCAGAAATCCAAGCCAAAGTGGACCGACTGGCTACCCTCGGACCTGCTCCTGTCTATATTTCGGCGGATGCGACGAATCGCAAGTCCTTGTATTTTGCCTATGAAGAGATCAAAAAGCGATATAAACAAGTAAACGGAGTCATTCATTCCGCGATTGTCCTGCTAGATAAAAGTCTTGCAAATATGGACGAAGATCGCTTCCGTGCCGGACTTTCGGCAAAGGTAGATGTAAGCGTGCGGATTGCTCAAGTATTTGATCGGGAGCCATTGGATTTTGTCATGTTCTTCTCATCGATCAACTCATTTACTAAGTCGCCTGGACAAAGCAATTATGCGTCAGGTTGTACGTTTAAAGATATATTCGCGCACCAGATTTCGTTGCATAGCCTCAGTGCAGTGAAGGTGATGAATTGGGGATACTGGGCGAACGTAGGCATTGTTGCCACCAAGGATTATCAAGAGAGGATGGCACAGGCAGGATTAGGCTCCATTGAACCTCGCGAAGCGATGGCGGCCTTGGAAAACCTGCTTGCTGGACCGATGAATCAGGTCGCGTTGGTGAAGACAACGAAATCACAGGCCATGCTTACGATAAATCCGGATAAATCAATTCACATCTATCCAGAAAAACTGGTATCGCACATCGAACGTGTAAAGAATGATATGCCCAAATTAGAGTTTTCGTCTCAACGCAGACGATCTGAAATGGAGGCTTATAAATGAATACAATGGATAAGCTTCTCAGTGAACTACTCTATGGTCAATTACAATCAATGGGGTTGTTCACGGTAAAAAACCAGACAATAGCAGAACTCAAAGCCAAATTGCATGACAAGTACGGCAAATGGCTGGAAGAAAGCATAGCCGTTCTCGTGCAAAACCAATATCTTGCCTACGATGGAGAGTCACTCATCGCAAACGATGCCACCCCTATCAATCTCGATACAGTATGGAAAAAATGGGAGAATGAAAAAACAGCATGGCTCAACGACCCGAATAGTAAAGCTCAGGTGATTCTGGTAGAGGCAACCATGCGTGTACTGCCAGAGATTTTACTAGGAAAGATTCCCGCTACAGAGATCATGTTTCCTAATTCCTCGATGGAATTGGTGGAAGGGATTTATAAACACAACGAGGTTGCAGACTACTTTAACGAAGTGCTCGCCAATACAATTGTTACCTATATGAAGCAGCGTACGGAGCAAGATGCTTCTGCACGGATTCGAATTTTGGAAATCGGGGCAGGTACAGGTGGAACTAGTGCGATCGTACTGCCAAGGCTAAAACCCTTTCAGGAGAATATCGAGGAATATTGTTATACCGATCTTTCGCAAGCCTTTTTACTTCACGCCGAAAAAGAGTACGGAGCCGAAAATCCATATCTCACGTATCGGATTTTTAACGTGGAAAAGCCTGTGGAGGAACAGGATATCGCTGCGGACACCTATGATCTGGTGATTGCCACAAACGTATTGCATGCTACGAAAAATATTAGCCAAACCTTACACCACGCCAAAACAACTTTACAGAAAAATGGCTTACTGATTCTAAATGAGTTGACCAGCAATACCTTGTTTGCTCACTTGACGTTTGGCTTGCTGGATGGTTGGTGGCGCTATGATGATCCAGAATGGCGTATTCCCGGCTGCCCCTTGTTAACGGTTCAAACATGGCAAAAGGTGTTGAAGAAGGTAGGATACCGATCTGTTTTCTTGCCAGCAGAAGAGCAATTGGATTTATGCCAACAGATTATTGTTGCAGAAAGTGATGGGGTTATTCGTCGCAGCAGTCAACCGAGGCAGTCGGCGGTTACAGTTGCGTATTCGCCTGCAAAAAAGCAAGCCTCAAAGCTGAAGGCGAAGCCACTCAAAAAACAAGTGCCTGTACGCACAACACCAGCAAAAAAGTCAGGCAGAGTCACTGAGGAATTGCTTCGAGAAAAAAGTACAGCTTATATCAAAAAGTTAATGGGTGAAACGCTTAGAATTCCAACCCAACAGATTAAATCATCAGCTCCATTAGAGCAATATGGGATTGATTCGATTCTGGTTGTGCAATTGACCAATTCGCTTCGCAAAGATTTTGCGAATATGAGCAGTACGATATTTTTCGAGTATCAAACGATTGATGCCTTGGTAGAGTATCTCATAGAGACGCAAAAGGAAGCGTTGATCAACGTAATAGGATTAGAAGCACAAGAAGCAATTGACGAAACATACCAGAACGAGATAGAGAATGAGGAAGTAACCGTCTCTGCTTCAACGGCGTACACCAATCTTCCTGTGAGAAAAACGAGACGCTTTTTATCCGTTCGGGAACAAGAGAGCAAGGAATCCATTTCGCCTTCATCTGTGGTGCGGGATGTGGCGATCATCGGTCTTTCCGGGCGTTATCCGCAGGCGAAAAATGTGGATGAATTCTGGAATCATTTAAAAGAGGGGAAAAACTGCATTTCCGAAATCCCTAAGGATCGCTGGGATTGGAAGAACTATTTTGACGAAGAAAAAGGCAAAAAGGAATCTATGTATACAAAATGGGGCGGATTTATCGATGATATGGATAAATTCGATCCCTTATTTTTTCAAATCTCTCCAAAAGAAGCCGAGGAGATGGACCCGCAAGAACGGTTATTTTTACAAGAAGCCTATGCGAGTATTGAGGACGCTGGATATACGCCTACAACTCTGTGTGAAAGCAGAAAAGTAGGCGTTTTTGTCGGCGTGATGAATGGCAATTATCCGACGGGAGCCACTTATTGGTCGATCGCGAATCGACTCTCTTATCTATTAAACTTTCAAGGTCCAAGTGTGGCGGTGGATACGGCTTGCTCCGCTTCTCTCACAGCGATTCATTTCGCCTTGGAAAGTTTGTACAACGGTACTAGCGAGTGTGCAATCGCAGGGGGAGTCAATCTCATTGTCGATCCTGTCCACTATATGAAATTGTCAGCTTTGACGATGCTCTCTCCTTCGAATCAATGCAAGTCCTTCGGCGATCAAGCGGACGGCTTTGTGGATGGAGAGGGTGTGGGCGCTATCGTCTTGAAGCCTTTGGATAAGGCGATAGCCGATGGTGACCATATTTACGGAGTCATCAAAGGCAGCATGATGAATACCGGTGGGAAAACGAATGGCTATACCGTCCCTAATCCGCAGGCGCAGGCGCAATTAGTGGCAGATGCCTTACAACGTGCCAAAGTACATGCAAGAACGGTCAGTTATCTGGAAGCACACGGAACAGGAACGGAGCTGGGAGACCCGATCGAGGTTGCTGGACTTACTCGCGCCTTTGAAAAAGACACCCAGGACAAGCAGTTCTGTGCATTGGGATCAGCGAAGTCGAATATTGGACATTGTGAAAGTGCGGCAGGGATTGCTGGCGTAACAAAAATATTATTGCAGCTGAAGCACGCGCAATTAGTGCCGTCCTTACATTCCCGCACGCTCAATCCCAATATTGATTTCACCAAGACTCCGTTTGTGGTTCAGCAAGAGTTGGCGGAATGGAAACGACCGATCGTTGAGATGAATGGCACAACCAATGAATATCCACGAATTGCAGGGATTTCCTCGTTTGGTGCAGGGGGAAGCAATGCCCATGTGATTATTGAAGAATATATTCAGGAAGAGCAACAGCGATCCAGTAGGAAGATCACACTTCAGAACCCGGCTATTCTTGTTTTGTCAGCAAAGAATGCGGAGAGATTGTATGAGAAAGCACAGCAGTTGTTAGCCTTTATCCAAGATCACTCCTTATCCGATGCGAGCTTAGCCGACATGGCGTACACGCTTCAGGTAGGACGTGTAGCTATGGAAGAGCGTCTTGCTGTCCTTGCTGGCTCTGTGAAGGAGTTGCAACAAAAACTAACAGCTTATGTAGAAGGGCAAGAGCATATTGCTGATTTGTATCGTGGGCAGGTAAACCGAAATCAGGAAATGCTGGATATTTTGACGTCCGATGATGAATGGGAAGAAACGATTGCGAGATGGATGGAACGCGGTAAATACAGCAAGCTTCTCGACCTGTGGGTGAAGGGCTTACCTATCGATTGGAACCAGCTTTATCAGGAAGAGCAACCAAGTCGTATCAGCTTGCCGACGTATCCTTTTGCCAAGGAATCTTATTGGATCAAAGCCAAGTCTGTTAGCAGTAGCGCAGGGGCGGGCTCGATTCATCCTTTATTGCACCAAAATACATCTCATTTCATGGAGCAGCGGTTTAGCTCCACGTTTACGGGACAGGAGTTTTTCCTGACTGACCATGTTATTAAGGGGCAACGTGTCTTGCCAAGTGCGGCTTATCTGGAGATGGCACGGGCAGCAATACAGCTGGCGACGGGAGGTCTTGATTCGGAGCAAGAACAGGAAGGACTTCGTTTCAAAAATGTGGTCTGGACTCAACCTTTGGCTGTTGGGGCAGAACCCGTTCAGGCACATATCGAACTCTATCCTGAGGCGAATGGTGAGATTGTTTTTGAAATTTACAGCGATAGCAAGGAAGATCAGAATCAAACGACGGAGATTGTACACAGTCAGGGAAGTGCCATGTTGTGCTCGATTCCAGATATTCCATCATTCGATCTCACCGTATTGCAGGAACAGTGCAAGATAAGCACACTCAGCGCGGAACAATGCTATGAGGCTTTCAAAAAGATGGGAGTCGACTATGGGCCTGCACATCGTGGGATAGAGCAAATTTTGATCGGTCAGGGGCAGGTGCTGGCGAAGCTGTCGCTCCCTTCTTCGGTGGTGAAGACCCAAGGGCAATTTGGTCTGCATCCGAGTTTGCTCGACGCAGCTCTACAGGCGTCACTTGGCTTGATGATAGCAACGAGTGATTTTTCGCTCATACTTCCCTTTGCTCTTGAGGAATTGGAGATCGTAGGTGCTTGCTCCGCTTCCATGTGGGCACTCATTCGTTACAGTGAGGGCAGTAAAGCTGGAGATAAAGTGGAGAAGTTTGATATCGACTTGTGTGACGAGAACGGGAATGTCCGTGTGCGGATGAAGGGCTTTTCTACGCGCAAGATCGCAAATGAATCTGTTGGATCAGGAGTAGAAGCGCCAAAAGCTGCCGTTACTTTCAAAGAGGAGAAGGCAGTAGATTCCTCCTCACTGATGGAACAGGCAACCCCTTATTTTAAAAAGCTGCTTTCCTCCGTCATCAAATTGCCAGCAACTAAAATGGAAGCAGACGCCTCGTTGGAAAAATACGGTGTCGATTCCATTGTGGCTATGCAGATGACCAAGGAGTTAGAAAAACGATTTGGTTCGTTACCAAAAACGCTATTTTTTGAATACCAAACGATTAAAGAATTAACAGGGTATTTCCTTGAAAACTACCGTGAAAATCTGATGCATATTCTGGGGATGGGGGAACATGCGGAAGCCCCCCTCACGCAAGAACCAGAAGCAACGTTTGTGGACGAAAGGACAGCACAGACAGAGCGCAGGAGCAAAAAACGCAAGTCTCAGCGATTCGCGTCCCTGCGCATGGAAAAACAACGAGAAAAAGGAGCGTTGGACATCGCCATTATTGGTGTTTCTGGACGCTATCCGCAAGCTTGGAATATACAAGACTTTTGGAAAAATCTGCGTGACGGCAAGGATTGTATTACCGAAATCCCAAAAGACCGTTGGGATCACAGTCTGTACTTTGATGAAGCGAAGGACAAGATCGGTAAGACGTATTCCAAATGGGGCGGCTTCATAGACGGTGTCGATCAATTTGATCCGTTGTTCTTCCATATCTCCCCACGGGAAGCGGAGCTGATGGACCCGCAGGAGCGGTTATTTTTACAGTGCGTCTATGAAACGATAGAGGATGCAGGGTATACGCGCGATGCTCTTGGCAAGCACGAAGGCTTGGGAGGCAATGTAGGGGTTTACGTAGGCGTTATGTACGAGGAATATCAGCTCTATGCGTCCGCTGAACAGGCGTTGGGCAGAGCGCTTACGATTGCGGGAAGTCCAGCTTCCATCGCGAACCGCGTCTCCTATTTTTGCAATTTCCACGGTCCGAGCATGGCGGTCGATACGATGTGTTCTTCTTCGTTGACGGGAATTCATTTAGCGTGTCACAGCTTGCAACGCGGTGAATGTGAGGTTGCGATCGCAGGTGGTGTGAATGTTTCTATTCATCCAAACAAATATTTGTATTTGTCGCAGGGCAAGTTCGCCTCCAGCAAAGGACGATGCGAAAGCTTTGGGGAAGGCGGCGACGGCTATGTACCTGGCGAAGGAGTCGGAGCGGTATTGCTCAAACCTCTGGCAAGAGCAATCGCTGATGGAGACCACATCTATGGTGTGATCAAAGGAAGCGCCATTAATCATGGTGGAAAAACGAACGGTTATACGGTTCCCAATCCTCATTCTCAATCAAGAGTGATTCGTCGAGCTTTTGAAGAAGCAGGAATTCACCCGCGAACAGTCAGCTATATAGAGGCACACGGTACAGGGACTTCTTTAGGAGACCCCATTGAAATTGCCGGATTGACGAAGACCTTTCAGGAATACACGAAGGAGAAACAGTTCTGCGCGATTGGTTCGGCCAAGTCAAATATCGGGCATGGTGAAAGTGCGGCAGGGATAGCAGGCGTGACCAAGATATTGCTGCAAATGAAATACAAGAGGCTAGTTCCGTCCCTGCATTCCAGCACAATTAACCCGAACATTGATTTCAGCAAGACTCCATTTGTGGTGCAGCAAGAGCTGGCAGAATGGAAGCGACCCGTGATTGAAATCAATGGAGTAACGAAAGAATATCCGAGGATTGCGGGGATATCCTCCTTTGGTGCGGGAGGGGCTAATGCTCATCTCGTCATGGAAGAATACATCGAAGAGGAACACCGCCCACCAATCAGCATCTCGGCAAAAAATCCAGTTGTCATCGTATTGTCAGCGAAGAACAAAAACCGTCTTCGGGAGCAGGCGCAGCGGTTGTTGTCTGCTATTCGGGAGCAAGTGCTAACGGACAACGAACTAGCAGAGATTGCCTATACTCTCCAAGTAGGACGCGAGGCGATGGAAGAGCGGTTTGCTGTGACCGTCACGTCGATCTCCGAGATTGAAGCAAAGCTAACGAGTTATCTGGAAGATGAGGATGATAGACAAGACCTGTTCTTGGGTCAGGTAAAGCGGAATAAAGAAACGATGGATGTTTTTGCCGCAGATGAGGATTTACAACAGGCAATCGATACATGGATCACCAAAGGGAAATACGCAAAGATCTTGCAGATGTGGGTACAGGGACTGATTTTTGACTGGAACAGACTCTACGGGGATACGAAGCCTCGTCGAATCAGCTTACCTGCGTATCCTTTTGCAAGAGAGCGCTATTGGCTGCCAAAGGTGGAGTCACAAGATACTGGTCTTATCGCAGCAGGAGCGCTGGCTACCCTTCATCCCATGCTGCATCAAAATACGTCTACACTTTCGGAACAACGGCACAGTTCGACGTTTACAGGACAGGAGTTTTTCCTTAGAGATCATGTCGTGAAGGGGCAAAAGGTCTTGCCTGGGGTAGCTTATCTAGAGATGGCACGAGTAGCTGTGGATTTGGCAGCAGGTGTTCGATCTGATAACCAGTCGGCGATTCAATTGAAAAATATCGTGTGGGCGAAACCGGTTATCGTGGAAGATGCACCGATCCAAGTACACACGGGACTATATCCGGAAGAGAATGGTGAAATCGCTTTTGAAATCTACAGCCAGTCAAGGAAAGCTCAGGAGAATCTAGTAGTACATAGCCAGGGAAGAGCAGTACTACGATCAGTTATGGAAGCGCCAACGCTCGACCTTTCTGCCATTCAAGCACAATGCACAGCGAGTAGTTATAGCTTTAGCCAATGCTACGAAACGTTTCATGCGATAGGACTGACATACGGTCCATCGCACCAAGGGATTGAGAAGCTGTTTGTCGGGCCAGACCAAGTGCTAGCGAAGCTGATCTTGCCTTCCTTAGTTACGGATACAGCAGGAAAATTTGTCCTTCATCCGAGTATCATGGACGCTGCGTTACAGGCATCGCTCGGTTTTATGATGGGCACTACCGACCTTCAGCCGTCCCTGCCTTTTGCCTTAGAACAATTGAACATTTACAGTGCTTCTACAACTGCTGTATGGGCGTTGGTTCGATACAGTGACGGCCATGCAGCTACGCAAAAAGTGCAGAAGCTCGACATTGACTTGTGTGATGAGCAAGGCCAGATTTGCGTAAGCATGAAGGGATTCACAACAAGGGTGCTCGAAGGTGAAAAAGCTGCCGGAGTTGCAAAAAGTAAAGGTACAGGGGAATCAAGCAAAATCACTAGTACGTTGATGCTGCAGCCTGCTTGGATCGAAAAAGCCATTCCTAAGGAAGCCAAAGCTCCTGAATATGAACAGCATGTGGTGATGCTCTGCGAACCAGGGCAGCTTTCATGGGATAGCATTTCATCTCAGATAAACGATGCGAGATTCCTTGCATTGCAATCCGATCAGCAAGGCATAGCGGAACGATTCCAAGCGTATGCTGTTCGGGTTTTCGAAGAAATAAAAGCTCTTCTTCAAGCAAAACCAAAGGGGAAGGTACTGATTCAGATCGTTGTTCCTCTCCGATCGGAACAACGACTGTTTGCTGGATTAGCTGGTCTGTTGAAAACCGCACAGATCGAAAACCCGAAAGTAGTCGGACAGTTGATCGAAATCGATTCAACAGAAGATTCAGCGGGATTGGCGGAAAAGCTGAAAGCAAACAGCCTTTGCCCTACAGACTGCCAGATTCGCTATCAGTTAGGGAAAAGATATATAGTGGGATGGAGTGAGGTTGCTCCTCAGGTTGAAGTCAGTATGCCGTGGAAAGACAACGGGATTTATTTAATCACAGGCGGAGCAGGTGGCTTGGGACTTCTTTTTGCTGAAGAAATGGCAGCGAAAGCGTATGGCATCACCTTGATTCTGACGGGACGCTCTGCGCTGACTGAGGAGAAGCAAGCAAAGCTTCGTAAGCTTGCGGACAACGGGGCAAGAATCGAATATCGCCAAGTGGATGTCACGCAGAAACAGGCCGTGGAGGATTTGATCCAAAGTATCCAAGCAGAGTTTGGCGATCTTCACGGGATCATTCATGGAGCGGGCGTGACTCGCGACAACTTTATCTTGAAGAAAACCAAAGAAGAAGTACAAGCAGTTCTCGCGCCTAAGGTTGCGGGACTCATTCATTTAGACGAAGCGACTAAGGGACTGAATCTGGATTTCTTTGTGCTCTTTTCTTCAGCGGCTGGAAGCTTGGGCAATATGGGCCAAGCAGATTATGCGACGGCCAACGCCTTTATGGATGCCTACTCCGCTTACCGCAACGAACAGATCGCGCTAGGCGAACGGCAGGGTCAGACTATCTCCATCAATTGGCCTCTGTGGAAAGAGGGCGGAATGCAGGTAGATGAAGAGACAGAAAAGAGATTGTGGGACGACCTCGGCATGGTTGCTATGCAGACGGCTTCGGGTATCAACTGCTTGTATCGGGGGTTAGCTTCGGAACAAGATCAGTTGATGGTCATGGAAGGCGATCTTGTACGGATGAAGCAAAGGCTGATGGGGGTCTCTGTGACATCATTGACGCAAAGCGAAGTTCAGGCATCTTTGCTGAAAATGGTCGCTGATTTGCTCAAGGTTGATAGAGAGGATATAGAAATCCACGCTGAGCTCCATGAGTACGGCTTTGACCAGATTAAGCTGACCGAATTTACAAACAAGCTGAATCAAGCCTATGAGCTTGAACTTACTCCAACTGTATTGGTGGAGTACCCGACGCTTTTTGCTGTCTCGCAACACTTGATGGATGCATACCAGAATCGGTTCATACAACAGTTTCATCCAGCAGAGAGCGCAAGTACCCCTGCAAAAACGGAGAAAGAACAGCCTGTTTCCGTTGGGCAACAAGATGTGCTTCGGACAAAAGTAAGGGAGTTTCTGAAAAAGGAAATTTCTGCTGTTATCAAGCTCCCAGCTTATAAAATCGATGAGGATGCTCCGTTGGAGAAATACGGAATCGACTCGGTCATGGCGATGCAATTGACCAATCAAATGGAGAAAGCATTCGGTTCGCTGTCGAAAACGTTACTCTATGAATACCAAAACATAGAGGATTTGACAGGCTATCTTTTGGCACATCATGGAGACAAAATCATCGAAATCATGGGGGCTGGGAAAACCGTAGAGATAAGTACAGCAGAGAATGTCGCTACCGCGCTGGCCCCTACTGAATCCATAACAGACCATCGCCGTCGTTTCTCACGGTTTGTTACGCGTGAGGAGGCAAATAAACAAACACCATCTGACCTAGACATTGCCATTATTGGTGTTTCGGGTCGCTATCCACAGGCTTCCAATATACAAGAGTTCTGGAACAATTTGCGGGACGGCAAGGATTGCATTACAGAGATTCCGCAAGAGCGCTGGGATCACAGCTTGTATTTTGACGAGGATAAGAACAGACAAGGAAAAGCATACAGCAAATGGGGCGGATTCATAGACAGCGTCGATCAATTTGATCCGCTGTTCTTCCATATTTCTCCGCGGGAAGCGGAAATGATGGACCCCCAAGAGCGCCTTTTCCTGGAAACTGTGTGGAATCTGCTCGAAGAGGCAGGACACACGCGAGAGGTATTACAACGTCAATATGATAATAGAGTCGGCGTCTATGTAGGGGCGATGTATCAGCCGTATCACGCATTTGATACGGATATGGAAAAGGGCGCTATCATTTCCCTCTCTTCCTACCATTCGATTGCCAACAGAGTCTCTTACTTCTTTAATCTACAAGGTCCAAGCATGGCGATTGATACAGCGTGTTCTTCATCTGCTATTGCCATTTATCACGCCTGCGAAAGCTTGATGAAGGGAGAAAGCTCGCTTGCTATCGCTGGTGGCGTGAATGTTTCGATCCATCCTAAGAAATACCTAGGCTTAAGTCAGGCCCAAATGATTGGAAGCCACGCGGACAGTAGAAGCTTTGGAGATGGAGACGGATATTTACCAGCAGAAGGCGTAGGAGCTGTACTATTGAAGCCTTTAGCAAAAGCGATGGAAGATGGAGATTCCATCTTAGCCGTTATTAAATCAGCCGCGACCAATCATGGTGGACGTACCAATGGATTTTCCGTGCCTAATCCCCAAGCACAAGCGCAATTAATAGAAGAAAATTTTGCTAGAGCGGGCATTGATCCACGGACGATCAGTTATGTGGAAGCCGCCGCAAATGGCTCGCTGTTGGGAGATCCGATTGAGTTGAAGGCGTTAACGAATGCTTTTTCGAAGCAGACGGACGATGTTCAGTTTTGTGGAATTGGGTCGGTGAAATCGAATATCGGTCACGCCGAAGCAGCGTCTGGTATTTCCCAGCTGACAAAGGTGATCTTGCAACTACAGCACCAGGAGTTGGTTCCCTCTATAAAAGCGGAGCCGTTGAACCCGCATGTCCATTTTGCAGAAACGCCTTTTTATTTGCAAAAAGATCGACAAAAGTGGGATCGACCAGTGGTGAGAATCAATGGAGAAGAACGAGAGGTTCCACGCCGGGCGACGATCAGTTCGTTTGGAGCAGGTGGGTCAAATGCTCATTTGATCCTCGAAGAATATATTCCGCCGCAGACAGAGATGAAATCCATTTCTTCTGCCACTTCACCCCAGATCGTGGTTTTCTCGGCAAAAAATGCTGAGCGATTGCGTGCCGTTGCCCAGCAGATGCTTGTATTTGCCAAGCAGCAAGCGATTTCCTTGGCGGATTTTGCCTATACGCTTCAATTGAAACGAGAAGCCATGGAATGCAGATTGGCTATGGTGGTTCAAGATCGAGATGAACTGCTTCATGGATTACAGACATATTTGGAAGCGGTCGAACATGGCAGTGAGCCAACTGCATCGATTCCTATCTATACAGGAGATCTCGAAGAAGAGCATGCAGGAGTGAGAAATCTTCTTTCAGGCAAGGTAGGAGATACCGTATTGCAGGTTCTTTTAGCAGAAAACAGTCTGGAAAAGCTTGCCCTTCATTGGACGCAGGGAGGTAAAATTCCTTGGGAATCCTTGCATCCACAAGAGCGTCGCATGCTCTCTCTGCCTACCTATCCTTTTGCTAGAGAACGCTACTGGCTCACCACTTCCGAGGGTGAGGAGGAGCAGCTTGGAACTGAAACGATCCGTCAACCTATAGAAAAAGCGACGTTAGCGATTGATATCAACCCGGATAGCCCAACAGAGGAAAACATCCAGCGGGATATGGCACAATTTCTCTCACGGGAATTGCACCTTTCGGAAGGGCAAATCAAGCCAAACAAATATTTCTTGGACTATGGCATGGATTCGATCATGGTTACCAAGCTGATTCGTCATTTAGAGCAGCGCTGGAACATCAAGATCAGAGGGCGAGAAGTGCTGGAGAACCCGACGATGAAGTCCTTGGCCCATCTACTTGCGATAAAAATAAAAGAGTGGAGTCATAAAGAGATCGCTTCCACTACAGATTTCGAAACAATGTCTCAGGATAGCGGTGAACGGACGGAGAATCCCGCAGTCGATATGTTGCAAAAATTCAAAGAAGGCCTGCTAAGCTTAGAAGAGATCGAACAGTTAATCGACAAAGGAGGGATGATATGATGCGACGGGAAATTCTCATGGCTTACAAAGAAGGTAAGCTGTCTGCTGCGGAAGTCAAAGAGAAGCTTCTGGAGCTGGAAGACCCATCGTTTACAAGTCCTCTGTCCGTCGGGCAGCAAGGATTGTGGATGTTGCAAAAAATGTCTCCTACGATGAGTGCTTATAATGTTCCGTTATGCTTTTGCATCCGTCAGAAATGGGACGTAGCCTTATTTAAACAGGCTTGCCACCTTGTACGTAAACAGCATCCGATTTTACAGCGTTCGATTATAGAAAAGCATGGTGTTCCGTATCTGCTTCAACATCTGGAGCAATCACTTGCCATTGAGCAGGAGGACATCTCACACCTAACGTCCCAGGATGTATTGCCGTATCTCAGGCAAAAAGTAAAAGAACCCTTTTCATTGGAAAAGGGTTCTTTGCTTCGCATTCATCTATTGTCGTGTTCGGAAGAAGAGCATTTTGTCCTGATTACGATTCATCATATGATATTTGACGGGCATTCCTCCTTGCTATTACTACAAGCATTGGTCCATAACTATATCGAGCTGGTCGAAGGAAAGCAGCCAAAAGTAACACCGAATTCAACCGATTACGCTGACTTCGTAAAGTGGGAACAGGACATGATGGCAAGCACAGAAGGTGGGGAACATCGTTCTTACTGGCTGGAGCAATTGTCAGGGACGCTTCCACAACTGGAGCTTCCTGCTGATCGCCCGCGTTCTTCTGCACCAAGCTTTGAGGGACAAGTTTTTACGCACGTATTTTCACGGAATTTGAGTCAGCAGGTGAAGCAGCTCTCCAAGCATTACCGCATGAACCCATCTGTTCTCTTGTTAGGGATTTTTAAAGCCTTATTGTATCGCTATACAGGTCAAACCGATGTGATTGTCGGCATGCCGACGATGGGGCGTCCAGAAGAGAGATTCGATTCTCTGATCGGTTATTTTGTCAATATGATTCCCATTCGCAGTCAGGTAACAGGGGAAAAGTCTTTCTCCCAGTTCATTCGGGAATTGCAGCTTACGCTGATTGACGGGATAGATCACGCTGTATATCCTTTTCCAGCGATGGTTCGCGAGGCAAATATTCCTCGCCTTCATGGAAATTCACCTGTATTCGATATCATCTTTACGTACCAAAATTTTCTGCAATCGCAAAACCTGCAGCGATTTTATGATGAATGGCAAAACAAGCTTGCCATCGAATTGATTGAGGGTGTTTATCAAGAGGGTGAGTATGAATTTGAGTTAGAGGTTTTTGAGCAGGAAGCCGAGTTTGTATTGAATCTCAAATACAATCCACATGTATTTGAACAAGCGACGATACAGCGGATGGCAGAGCATTATCAGAATATCGCAAACGAAGTCATCAAAAATCCTGACCTCGCTTTGGATGAGATACCACTTATCTCTACTGAAGAACGAAACATGCTGCTTGTTGAGTGGAATGCGACTGATGCGGCATTTCCACAGGCTTTATGCATCCCTGACTTGTTCGAGAAGAGAGTCCAGCAAACGCCAGATGCAGTGGCTGTTGTTTATGATAAGCAGTCGTTAACCTTCCGCGAACTGGATGAACAGATTACCAAGCTGGCGATCTATTTGCAGGCCATGGGAGCAGGTCCTGAAGTTACGGTAGGGATTTGTGTCGAACGCTCCTTGGAAATGGTCATCGGCATTTTAGGCATTCTGAAAGCTGGCGCCGCTTATGTTCCATTGGACCCAACCTACTCTACAGAGCGGTTGGCATACATGGTGGAAGACAGCAAGAGCATTTTGGTGCTTACCCAAGCTCGCCTTTTGGACAAGGTATCTTCAGCCGCAGGAGAAAATACGAAATGCATCGTGTTAGACAGGGATTGGGAAGCGGTTGAGCAGACAGCCCAGCGCCAAAAAACGCTCAATCGGATAGTAAACTCAACCAATCTGGCTTATGTGATTTATACATCTGGAAGCACAGGGAAACCAAAAGGGGTCATGGTGAGTCATGAAAGTATCATCAACACCCTCTTTTTCCTTGAATCTCGTTATCCGGTTATGGAGAACGATGTTTATCTGTTGAAAACCAACTATGTGTTTGATGTGTCGTTGTCCGAGCTGTTTGGTTGGTTCATTGGTAAAGGACGTCTGGTCATTCTTCCGCCACATGGGGAGAAGTCTCCAGAAATGTTAGCGGAATCTATCGTGAAGCATCGCGTGACTCATGTCAATTTTGTTCCAGCGATGCTGAATGTCTTCGTAAACGGCGTTGTAGCGAATCAGCCATTCCTACAGCATTGTCCGCTAAAATATGTGATGGTTGCAGGTGAAGCCTTTCCAAAAGAGTTGGTGAAAAAGACGGTTGCCACTTTTCAAAAGGCGAAGATCGAAAATATTTACGGTCCAACAGAAGCCTCTATTTATGCAGCATGGTTCTCCTGCTCTGAAAATGAACTGGTCAGCAGCAATACACCGATTGGTAAACCTGTTTCAAATACACAACTCTACATCGTTGATCGCCATATGAATCCCGTGCCAGTTGGTGTTCCAGGAGAGCTTTGTATTGCAGGAAAGGGCTTGGCTCGCGGGTATTTGAATCGCCCAGAGCTCACCGCAGAGAAGTTTGTAGATAACCCGTTTACACCGGGAACCAAGCTGTATAAAACAGGTGATTTAACACGTTGGCTGTCTGATGGAACGATTGAGTATTTAGGCCGAATCGATCATCAAGTGAAAATTCGAGGCTTTCGGATGGAATTGGGTGAGATCGAGAGCCAACTAATGGCTCATCCACAGATCCAAAGCGTTGTCGTGTTGGTGAAAGAAGAGGGAGATCATAAACGGTTGGTTGCTTATTATGTTCCAAAAGCAGGTGCGAACCATGAACGGCTTGAGCCGTCAAAATTACGGGATTATTTGAGAAAGAATTTGCCAGAGTATATGCTCCCGGCATTTTTTGTTTCCATGGATAAAATCCCGTTAACCGCTAATGGAAAAGTGGATCGCACAGAGCTGCTGAATCAAAAGCTTGTGGTAACA
The DNA here is from genome assembly GCF_000282075.1 of Brevibacillus sp. BC25. NCBI lineage: Bacteria > Bacillati > Bacillota > Bacilli > Caryophanales > Paenibacillaceae > Brevibacillus > Brevibacillus sp. BC25. Next base: position 45,797 of record NZ_AKIX01000013.1, on the reverse strand, counting down.
CAGGCAAAGAGGCAGAGCCTGCCGCAATCTGATATTGAGCAAAGAACTTTGAAAATTTGGCAGGATGTCCTGAATGTAGAGGGGATCAGTACAGAAGATGGCTTTTTCGATGTGGGCGGAGACTCGATTCTCGCTACCATGGTTGTAGCTAAAATGACGGAAGAGTTTCAGTGCAATCTAAATGTGACTACTCTATTTAAGTACGTCAATATTCGAGAGATTAGCGAATATATCGCAACAAGGAAAGAGAATGAATCGGATGAACAAGCGGATTTTATCAATCCGAGCCAAGCAACGGCGTATAGCGAAGGACAAGTGGGGGAGTCATATCCTGATTACTATGAGGATAGTATCGCGATTATTGGAATCTCCTGCCACTTCCCGGGAGCGAAAAATCATAGAGAGTTTTGGGAGAATCTACGAAACGGCGTAGAAAGTGTACGTTTCTTTTCTGATGAGGAAATAGATCAATTACACCTGCCTGATGAATACTTACAGAATCCAAACTTTATTCCGGTGCAGTCCACCATAGAAGGAAAGGATCACTTCGATCCAGGATTCTTTCACCTTTCAGCTAGAGACGCAGAATTTATGGACCCGCAGTTTCGACTGTTATTGTCCCATTCATGGAAAGCATTGGAGGATGCAGGGTATACACCGAAACAGGTTCCGCAGACGGGTGTATTTATGTCGGCGAGCAATAGTTATTATCAAGCACTCTTGCCGCATTTCACCAAGGAATCACCGAATGTCATGAAAGACCCCAATGAATATGTCTCGTGGGTTTTAGCACAAGGTGGAACTATTCCAACGATGATTTCTCATAAAATGGGGCTGAAGGGACCGAGCTTTGCCGTCCATTCCAATTGCTCTTCTTCGCTGGTTGGCTTGCATCTGGCTTATCGCAGCCTGCAATCGGGAGAATCGAAAGTGGCTTTAGTAGGGGGCGCAACGATTTTCCCTACGACTTATACAGGGTATGTCTATCAAGCTGGATTAAACTTTTCCAGTGATGGTCATTGTAAGACATTCGACGCGTCAGCAGACGGCATGGTCGGTGGAGAAGGAGTCGGCGTGGTTGTCCTCAAAAAAGCTTCCGATGCTATCAAGGACGGCGATCATATTTATGCCCTCATGAGGGGAATTCGCATCAACAACGATGGGGCAGATAAAGTCGGATTTTATGCGCCAAGTATAAAAGGTCAGGCTGAGGTGATTCAGCAAGTATTAGATGACACCAAGGTTCATCCTGAAACAATTAGCTATATCGAAGCGCATGGAACGGGCACTTATTTAGGAGATCCGATAGAATTTGCGGCGCTCAATGAAGTGTATACAAAATACACAACCAATAAACAGTACTGCGGACTTGGATCGGTGAAAACCAATATTGGACATCTCGACACAGCCGCAGGGTTAGCCGGTTGCATCAAAGTAGCACTAAGCTTATACCATAATGAAATTCCTCCATCACTAAACTATGAAAAGCCGAATCCGAATATCAATTTGGATCAATCACCATTTTATGTCGTTGATACGCTCAAAAAATGGGAGGATGCGCCTGTTCCCCACAGAGCGGCGTTAAGTTCATTTGGTCTTGGCGGGACGAATGCTCATGCCATTTTTGAACAATGGAAGGTCGGGGCAGAAGAAGCTAAGCGTGTCAGCGTGAGTGATGATAACAACCATCGCGTTTATTTCGTGCCGTTATCAGCCAAGAACGATGATCGTGTTCTAGCGTATGCCCAGCAACTCGTTGATTTCCTTAGAGATAATCAGGAACGAGTCCATATAGCAGATTTGGCCTATACTCTCCAAGTAGGAAGAGAAGCGATGGAGAGCAGGGCTATTTTTATTGTCAAAGGTACAGGGGAACTCATTCAAAAGCTGGATGACTTTTTGAGTGGTGCCGAACAAACAGCGGGTAGCTTTAAAGGGAGCGTAAGGCAAGCAAGCCACGAAGTTTCTCTATTGAAAAAGAATGGGTCTAATCGTGAGTTATTCACCAAGCTGTTTGCAGAAGGCAATGGAGAAAAAGCAGTCGAGTTGTGGAGCCAGGGTCTAGATATCGAGTGGGAAGTCCTGTACAGCGATGCAAAACCGCGTCGTATCAGCCTGCCTACCTATCCATTTGCTGAGGAGTCCTATGGGGTTCCTGAGAATGTGTACAAGGAGTCGGTAGCGGCTTCTGTACAGATTTCACCAATCTCTTCAGCAACTCCAACGCCAGAAACGCTTCTTCTCCAACCGTGCTGGAACGAACAGGAGATTAGCCAAAAAGCTGGTTCACCTGCTTTTGCAGAGCATCTCGTGATCCTTTGTGAATGGGCAGAGGAATTCCAAGAGCGTATCGAATCCGAAATGAACGGAGTGCGCTGCCTGGTTTTACAACCACAATCACAGCAGGAAAGTATCGCAGAACGGTTCCATGCCTACACCGTCCAGGTATTCACGGAAATCCAGCGAATCCTTGCCAATAAACCAAAGGGAAAAGTTCTGCTTCAACTTGTTGTCCCTGACAAAGAGGAACTGCAATGCTTCTCTGCTCTCGCTGGTTTGCTGAAAACGGCTCAATTGGAGAATCCCAAGCTGATTGGACAGCTCATTGAAGTGCATGCAGAGGACAATCCGGCGGGATTGGTCCATAAGCTGCAACAAAACAGCACCGATGAGAAAAGTAAGCACATTCGTTATCAGGATGGCAAACGATGGGTGAGCGGTTGGACAGAAATGAATTTTTCTGGGCAAGCGCAGCATGTATGGAAAGATGATGGGGTTTATCTAATTACGGGCGGTGCTGGCGGATTAGGCTTGATTTTTGCCAAGGAAATCGCTCTGAGAACGAAGGGAGCGACAGTGATTATCACGGGTCGTTCTTCCTTGGATGAAGAAAAGACAGCCAAATGCAAAGAATTGAAAGCACTAGGAGCCAATATTCAATATCGTCAAGCTGATATTACACAAAAGCAGGCGGTAGAAGACTTATTCCAAGCTATCAAGCAAGAGTTTGGGAGCCTCACAGGCATCATTCATGGTGCGGGTGTCATTCGTGACAGTTTTATCATTAGAAAAACAGCAGATGAACTGGAGCAAGTGCTTGCGCCAAAAGTTTCTGGACTGGTGCATCTCGATGAGGCAAGCAAGGATATGGCGCTTGACTTCTTTATTCTCTTCTCATCTGGCGTAGGATGCTTCGGGAATGCAGGGCAAGCCGATTATGCTGCTGCCAATGCCTTTATGGATCAATACGCCAAGTATCGCCGTGGTTTGGTGAAAGCAGGCGAACGCCAGGGCCAAACACTCTCCATCAATTGGCCGCTGTGGAAAGATGGCGGTATGCGTGTTAATGAAGCGACAGAGAAGATCATGGAGGCCAGAGGCATGGTAGCGATGCCGACTGCAAGTGGCATACAAGCGCTGTATCAAGGGGTGGCTTCCGGCTCTGTACAGATGCTGGTTATCGAAGGCAATCTGCCTACACTCAAGGAACACTTGCTAGGTACTCCTACCGTGTCGCAGCTCGATTCCACACCGATACAGGATGCGAAGCTATCGGTCGATGCAGGTGTGTTAAAAGAGAAAACGCTCTATCAACTAAAAGTGATGTTCGGACAAGAGACGAGGCTTGGAGCAGGTAAAATCTCTGTCGATGAACCGTTCGAAACGTACGGAATCGATTCGATTATGGTGATCCAGCTGAATAAAAAGCTAAGTGATGTCTTTAGCGAATTGTCCAAGACCATCCTGTATGAATACCAGACTCTTAACACCCTTGTAGATTATCTCGTCGCTGATTACATGCCAGAATGCATGAAGTGGACGGGGCTTCATCGTCAGGGTGCGGTCAATCGCAGATCATCAACACCACTGGCGCTTAACGAACGTGAAACAGCCAGCCATAAACCGACTCGCAGTGTAGCCGTGCAATCTGGAAATCAAATAGCGCGGGAGCCGATTGCCATTATCGGCATGAGCGGCCGTTATCCAAAAGCGCGATCGTTGAACGAGTACTGGGAGAATCTGAAGTCCGGAAAGGATTGCATTACAGAAATCCCGCAAGAACGCTGGTCATTAGATGGCTTTTTCGAACCTGATCCAGACAAAGCTGTGGCAGAAGGAAAAAGCTATGGCAAATGGGGCGGCTTTGTAGACGGATTCGCTGACTTTGATCCCCTCTTTTTCAATATGTCACCGTGGGAAGCGATGCATTTTGATCCACAGGAACGGTTGTTCATGGAGTCTTGCTGGGAAGTGTTGGAGGACGCAGGTTATACGAGACAACAGCTTGCAGAAAAGTACAATCGACGAGTCGGGGTTTTTGGAGGGATCACGAAAACCGGCTTCAGCCTGTATGGACCTGATTTATGGAAGCAGGGTGAATTAATTTACCCGCACACATCGTTTAGCTCACTGACGAATCGTGTTTCCTATTTCCTCAACCTCCAAGGTCCGAGTATGCCGATTGATACGATGTGCTCCGCTTCGCTCACAGCGATTCATGAAGCGTGCGAGCATCTGTATAACGGGGATTGTGAACTGGCGATTGCCGGCGGAGTCAACCTATACCTGCATCCATCCAGCTATGTCTTTTTGTCAGCACTGCATATGCTTTCTGTAGATGGACAATGCAAAAGCTTTGGGCAAGGAGGAAACGGTTTTGTACCGGGGGAAGGCGTAGGGACAGTGCTGCTCAAACCACTGTCAAAAGCAATTGCGGATGGCGACCATATCTATGGGTTGATTCGTGGAACCAGCGTGAATCACGGCGGAAAAACCAATGGCTATACCGTACCGAATCCAACCGCTCAAGGAGAGCTGATTCGCCAGGCACTGGATAAGGCAGGCGTCCATGCCAAAACCGTAAGCTATATAGAAGCGCACGGAACAGGCACGGAGCTCGGTGATCCGATTGAAATTACGGGTCTCATCCAGGCCTTCCGCAAGGATACGCAGGATACGGGATACTGTGCGATTGGTTCCGTTAAATCCAATATTGGTCACTTAGAAGCGGCGGCTGGAATAGCAGGAGTGGCAAAAATTTTGCTGCAAATGAAGCATCAACAGCTGGTCCCAAGTCTGCATGCACAAGAGTTGAATCCGAATATTCCTTTTTCGAAAACGCCTTTTGTCGTTCAGCAGGATTTGGCTGAATGGAAGCGACCGTTAATGGAAGTGAATGGGGAAAGGAGAGAATTTCCGAGAATTGCCGGGATTTCTTCTTTCGGTGCAGGAGGGGCTAATGCACACGTCGTGATTGAGGAATACATTCCAGAGGTCAAGGAACGCCCGTCGATCACGGTCAGTCCGCAAAATCCGGCGATCATCGTCCTGTCGGCAAAAAATAAGGAGCGTCTCATCGAACAAGTGCAAAGACTTTTAGCGTCGATTGAGGAGCAATCATTTACAGATGTAGATCTGGCAGAGATTGCGTATACGCTTCAAGTGGGACGCGAGGCAATGGAAGAACGTCTGGCCCTGCTGACGAGTTCGCTTACAGAATTGGTAGAGAAGTTGCGTAGCTTTCTTGCATGTGATGATAGCATCGCCGACCTCTATCGCGGTCAGGTAAAACGCGGCAGAGAAACAACAGACATCTTCGCAGCCGATGAGGAATTGCAAGAAGCGATTGAAAAATGGATACAGCGTAAAAAATTCTCTAAGCTTCTCGATTTCTGGGTGAAGGGCTTGAATTTTGACTGGAATAAGCTTTATGACGAAAACAAGCCTCGTCGGATCAGCTTGCCTGCGTATCCTTTTGCCAGAGAGCATTACTGGCTGCCAAAAGCGAAGACACAGCCGTCAACTAACACACAAGGTACGCTTGGTCTGACTGCTTCCCTTCATCCTTTGCTGCATCAAAATACTTCAGATCTCCATGAGCAAAGATTCAGCTCTACTTTTGATGGTCAGGAATTCTTTTTATCGGATCATGTTGTAAAAGGAAAGAGAATCCTGCCAGGGGTTGCTTATCTTGAGATGGCTCGAGCTGCTGCGGATCTAGCAGTGGGAGCGTTGGAAGACGAGCAATACGTGATGGAGCTGAAAAATGTTGTATGGGCGCAACCGATAGTGGTGGAAGACAAGCCTGTTCAGGTACACATCGGCATTTATCCTGAGGATAACGGCGACCTTCGCTATGAAATATACAGCGAACCGCAAGCAGAACAGGCTGAATCGGTAGTACACAGCCAAGGAAGCGTAGTGTTTGCGGAGCTCACTGCTGCACCCACGCATAATCTCGATGCGATCAAAGCCCAATGCAGCTATCGCACGCTTCATGCAAGTCAGTGCTATGAAGCCTTTCAAACAATGGGACTTGTCTATGGTCCAGCCCATCAAGGAATGGAGCAAGTGTACGTGGGAGAAGGACAAGTATTGGCCAAGTTAGCTATGCCTTCCAAGGTTGCCGAGACGCAAGGAGAATTCGTCTTGCATCCGAGCATGCTAGATTCGGCCTTACAATCTTCTATCGGATTACTGATTGGCGCAGGCGATACAGCGATTCAAAAACCAATCCTGCCTTTTGCACTGGAGAAGCTGAGCATTTTTAGCCAGACTTCCTCCCAGATGTGGGTATGGATTCGACAGGCTGACGGCAATAGAATGGGAGACAAGGTACAGAAAGTAGATATTGATTTGTGTGACGGCCAAGGAACGGTTTGTGTGCGTATGAAGGGCTTCTGCGCACGAGTGCTGGAAGGCGAAGTAGAGACGCTGGATTCCAAAGGGAAACTCGGAACACTGCTGGTTCATCCTGAGTGGATGGAACAAGCGGTTGTGAGCAATGCCGAGGCCCCTGACTATACACAGCGAGTCGTGGTGATGATTGAACCGGATCGCGTTGCTTGGAACAATCTCCAAGCCTATTTAAATGGAGTCCATTGCATTCCTTTGCGAACCGCACAAGAAGGCATTGCCGAGCGTTTCGTTGATTATACGACGCAGTTATTTGAGGAAATTCAAGAGATTTTCAAGCAAAAAGTACGCGGCAAGGTATTGGTTCAGATTGTCGTTCCCTTGCAAGCAGAACAGCCGTTTTTCACCGCTTTCTCTGGATTGCTGAAAACGGCGAAATTGGAGAATCCCAACCTGATTGGACAGGTAATAGAGATAGAATCAGGCGACGACGAATTCGAGATTGCTGAAAAAATTAATGAGAATGTACGCTGCCCATTGGACGTTCAGATTCGATATCAATCTGGAAAGAGAGTTGTGGCTGAGTGGGTAGAACTGGATACTCCACAAGAAGCGAGCATTCCGTGGAAAGACGGTGGGGTTTATCTCATCACTGGCGGGGCTGGCGGACTGGGTTATATTTTTGCCAACGAAATTGTACAAAAGGTTCAACATGCGAACCTGATTCTGACAGGACGTTCCCCATTGGATCAAGAGAAACAAGGTAAACTCCGGCAATTGAAAGAATCGGGAGCAAGAGTTGAATACCGCCAAGTTGATGTGACGCAGAAACAAGAAATGGCAGATTTGATTCGCACGATTCAACAGGACTATGGACGTCTTCATGGCATTATTCATAGTGCTGGCGTACTTCGTGACAGTTATATCCTCAAGAAAAACAGGGAGGAAGTCCAAGCGGTTCAGGGTCCGAAGGTTACGGGTCTCATCAATCTGGATGAAGCCAGCAAAGATGTAGAACTGGATTTCCTGGTGCTGTTTTCCTCGGTGGCAGGCAGCTTGGGGAATATCGGACAAGCTGACTATGCTTGTGCCAACGCCTTTATGGACAGATTCGCCCACTATCGCAATGGACTGGTTGCATTAAAGCAACGACACGGACAGACATTGTCCATGAATTGGCCGTTGTGGAAAGAGGGCGGAATGCAGGCTGACGCAGAGGCTGGTGACATGTTGAAGCATAGCATGGGAGTAGTCGCTATGCAGACTTCAACGGGTATTACAGCTATGTACCAAGGCTTAGCCTCCGGAAAAGCTCAGGTTATGGTGATGGAAGGCGATCTGGCTAAGCTCAAGCAAACACTGTTTTTGCAAACACCAGCCAACAGTTCTCAATCCAAGCATGTTCCTGTCCGATCGGAAGCTTCGGTAACGGTGGATGCCAGCAACTTGTTGCAAAAAGTGGAGCTTGCTTTGATGCAGACCGTGTCAGAGCTGCTTCAGGTTCCTACCACGGATATTGATGTCAAAGTAGAGCTGTCTGAACTCGGATTCAATCAGGTTCTCCTGACTGAATTCACGAACAAGCTTAGTCAGCAATATCACATTGGGCTGACTCCGACTGTATTCGTGGAGTGTCCGACGCTTCAGCAGCTTGCGTCCTATTTACTTGAGGAATTTGAAGACATGCTGGTCAAACAAATGCAGCCAGTGGTATCGATCACACCAACCAAGGTAGAGCAAAATGAAAAACAAGCGACCATCTCTCTGGAACAAAATGTCCTCCACGAGAAAGCGACTCATTTTGTTAAAAAGGAATTTGCCGAGGTTCTGCAACTGCCCGTAAATCGAATCGAAGAAGATGCCTCGATGGAGACATACGGAATTGATTCAATTCTATCCATGAAATTAACCAACCAATTAGAGAAAAGCTTTGGCTCACTGCCGAAAACGTTATTTTTTGAGTATCAAACGATTCAAGAATTGATTGGATATTTCTTGGACTCCTATCGAGACAAATTCATTGAAATCTTGGGTCTGAAGGAACAGCAGGAAACAGTTGTTATCCAAGAAACAGTATCCGTTACAAAAGAAGAAAACACGTCGAAAAGGCAAAGGAACAGCCATCGCGGAAGAAGTCGCAAAGGCTCGCGCTTCATTTCGACACAGAAGGAAACCCAACCAGCCAAAGGAGCTTTGGATATTGCGATCATTGGGGTTTCTGGACGTTATCCGAAAGCGCAGAATACGCAAGAGTTCTGGAACAATCTGCGCGAGGGCAAGGATTGCATTACGGAGATCCCCAAAGAGCGCTGGAACCACAGTCTATATTTTGATGAGGATAAGAACAAACGGGGGAAAACCTATAGCAAATGGGGCGGATTCATAGACGGTGTTGATCAATTCGATCCGCTGTTCTTCAACATTTCGCCTCTGGAAGCAGAAATCATGGACCCGCAGGAACGTTTATTCCTGGAGTGTGTGTATGAAACCTTAGAGGATGCAGGCTATACCCGTGAATCTCTCGGATCGTCCCAAGGCTTCGGGATTGGCGGTAATGTCGGTGTTTATGTGGGCATCATGTATGAAGAGTATCAACTGTATGGCGCACAAGAAACCATGATGGGCAGACCAATGGCCCTTGGCGGAAGCTTCTCATCTGTAGCGAACCGTGTTTCTTATTTCTTTGATTTCCATGGTCCTAGCGTAGCGGTTGATACCATGTGTTCCTCCTCGCTAACGGGCATCCATTTTGCCTGCCAAAGCTTGCTGCGCGGTGAATGCGAGGTTGCGATTGCGGGTGGTGTCAATGTTTCCATTCATCCGAATAAATATTTGATGCTCGGACAGGGAAAATTTGCTTCCAGCAAGGGACGATGCGAAAGCTTTGGGCTTGGCGGCGACGGCTATGTGCCTGGAGAGGGTGTCGGAGCGGTGCTGCTAAAACCTCTGACGAAAGCAATCGCAGATGGAGATCAAATTTACGGTGTGATTAAAGGAAGTGCCATTAACCATGGCGGCAAAACAAATGGCTATACCGTACCTAACCCGAATGCACAAGCGAGCGTAATCGGGCGTGCCTTGAAGGAGGCTGGAATTGATCCACGGACGATTAGTTATTTGGAAGCGCACGGTACAGGTACTTCTTTAGGAGATCCCATCGAGATCGCAGGATTGACTAAAGCCTTCCAAGCGTACACAACAGACAAGCAGTTCTGCTCAATCGGATCAGCGAAGTCCAATATCGGGCATTGTGAGAGTGCAGCGGGAATTGCCGGAATTACGAAAATCCTGTTACAGCTCAAACACGGACAACTAGCGCCATCCTTGCATGCGGAGGTGCTAAACCCGAATATTGATTTCAGCACGACTCCGTTTGTCGTACAGCAAGAGCTGACGGAGTGGAAACGTCCTGTCATTGACGGTCAGGAATTTCCAAGACGCTCCGGTGTGAGCAGTTTTGGTGCGGGTGGCTCGAATGCTCATATCGTTTTGGAAGAGTACATTCCGGACGATGAGAAACGTCCAGTTATCCAAGTAAGTCACACGAATCTAGCGATCATTCTCCTTTCAGCGAAGAATGAAAGCCAGCTCCACGAACAGGCACATCGTTTGTTAGCTGCGATCAAGGATCAGTCCATTTCTGACATGGACTTAGCAGCTATTGCTTACACGCTTCAAATTGGGCGAGAAGCCATGGAAGAGCGTCTGGCTGTGATGACCAGCTCCATTCAAGACCTTCAGGAAAAGCTGATGCAATTTGTAGATGGACAGGAAGGCGTCAGTGACGTATTCCGAGGACAGGTGAAAGGCAACAAAAAGACGATTGCGGTGTTTGAAGCGGATGAAGATTTGAAACAGGCAATCGATGCGTGGATAAGCAAAAGAAAATACGCCAAGTTGCTTGATCTGTGGGTAAGTGGAGGCGTGGTTGATTGGCAAAAGCTCTACGGGGTGAAGAAACCTCGTCGTATTAGCTTGCCTACGTATCCGTTTGCAAGGGAACGTTATTGGATTCCTCAGATGGAGACGCAATTCGCGAGAGAAGTTGCAGCCGCATCAGAAGGGACGCTCTTCCTTCACCCATTGCTCCAGAAAAACACGTCTGAATTGTTGGAACAGCGGTATAGTTCCACCTTCCGTGGACAGGAGTTTTTCTTGGCAGATCATGTTGTGAATGGACAGCAGCTCTTACCGGGTGTTGCCTATCTCGAAATGGCACGCGAAGCAATCGAGCAGTCAGCGGGAGCCTTGAAAGAAGGACAGAATGGCATAACGCTCAAAAATATTGTGTGGGCCAAGCCAATTACTGTCGATGATCAGCCTGTCGATGTTCACATTGGTCTTCAACTGGAAGACAGTGGAGAGATTGGCTATCGAATCTACAGTCAGCATACCGGAAATGAAGCAGAAGAGATTGTGCACAGTCAGGGAAGTGCCGTATTCCATACGCTTGCCGAGACGCCTATGCTTGATCTCGCTATGTTACAAGCCGCGTGTAGCCATAGTATCTTGAGTGGCAGCCAATGCTATGACGGTTATAAAGCAATGGGAATCCATTATGGTCCAGCGCTGCAAGGAATGGAGCAAGTGCATAAGGGCACGGAGCAGGTGTTGGCAAAGCTGTCCTTACCTTTCGCTGTTTTGGGGACAGAAGAACAGTTTGTGCTGCACCCAAGTATGATGGATTCTGCTTTACAGGCGGCGATTGGTTTATTTATGGGGGCAAATGACAGAAGCGTCACTCACCAGCTTGATTCGCTCAAGCCAATCTTGCCTTTTGCGCTGGATGAACTGGAAATCTTCAGTTCGTGCATGTCGCAGATGTGGGCGTATATTCGCTACAGTGATGGCAGCAACGCTTCTGATCATGTGCAAAAGCTGGATATTGACTTATGTGACGAGCAAGGAAATGTTTGTGTCAGAATGAAGCGATTTTCGTCTCGTAAGCTGGATGGCAAAGTGGAAGACTTAGAAGCTACAGGGGCACAAGAGATGTTAATGGTTCATCCTTGCTGGGAGGAACAAGCAGGTGTTCAGGAAACGGTGCCTCCTACCTATGCACAGCATATCGTGATGATTGCCGAAGGTTTTGAATCGTCGCTTGCAAGTCTATCAGCACAGATGAATGAAGTGCGCTTGATTCCTTTGCAATCCCACCAGGATGGCATTGCGGACAGGTTCGAGGCCTATGCTTCCCAAGTATTTTTGGAAATCCAAAGCATCTTTCAACAAAAGATACTTGGCAAGGTGTTATTGCAGGTCGTCGTTCCCGACAAAGCGGAGCAATCATACGTAAGCGGACTTTCTGGCTTGCTGAAAACAGCTCAGCAGGAGAATCCAAATGTAATCGGCCAATTCATTGAATTAAACCCAGGTGAACATGCGGCTGAAATCGTTAACAAGCTGCAAGAGAATGCCTGCCATCCTATGGACGACCGAATTCGCTATCAAGCGGGTAAACGTTATGTACTGGGCTGGTGCGAAACCAAGCCATTACATGATGAGGTCACCATTCCGTGGAGAGATCAAGGAACCTATCTGATTACGGGTGGAGCAGGCGGCTTAGGATTGATTTTCGCAGGGGAAATCGCGAGTCAAGCGAAACAAGCAACCTTAATTCTTACAGGTCGTTCTCCTATTCGTGAAGATAAACAAGCGATGCTTCATGATTTGCAAAGGTCAGGGGCAAGCGTTGTCTATCGTCAAGTTGATGTGACGGACAAGCAGGAAGTAAACCAGCTCATCCAAAGTATTCAACAGGAATTCGGAGGTCTTCACGGCATCATCCATAGCGCGGGTGTCGTTCAAGATAACTTCATCCTCAAGAAAACGACAGAGGAATGGAACCAAGTGATAGCGCCAAAAGTTGCCGGTCTTACGAATTTGGATGAGGCAAGTAAAGATCAGCCTCTCGATTTCTTCGTCCTCTTTTCTTCGATAGCAGGAAGTATTGGAAATAGTGGTCAGGCAGACTATGCTTGCGCGAATGCCTTTATGGACGGCTATGCGAAATACCGGAATGAACGGGTGCAGGCAAAGCAACGTCAAGGTCAAACAGTCTCCATCAACTGGCCGCTCTGGAAAGAGGGCGGAATGCAAGTAGATGAAGCGGTTGAGGAGATGGTGAAACAAAGGGTAGGAATGATCGCTTTGCAGACCGCGACGGGTATTCGTGCTTTTTATGAAGCCGTAGCTTCTCGAAAAGATCAGGTGATGGTAATGGAAGGAGATTTACAACGCCTCCACGCAGCAGTGGTGGGAAGACCAAAGACAATAGAACAAGAAGTCAAAGCTTCTCCCGTCATACAACCATCAAGTCATCATTTGCCAAAGGAAAAAGCGATCTATTATTTCAAAAAGCTGGTCTCTTCCGTGATCAAGCTGCCAATAGACCGCATCGAAGCAGATGCCTTGTTGGAAAAGTACGGAATTGACTCGATTATGGTCATGCAATTAACAAATGAATTAGAAAAAACGTTTGGTTCGTTGTCGAAAACCTTATTTTTCGAATTTCAGACTATCGAAGAAATTGCGAAATACTTCCTGGCATCACACCGGGAGCAAATGATGAGCATCCTTGGTATGGAAGAGAAAGAAGCACCAACGGCATCCCCTGTTAAAAAGTCGAGCGTTGCACCGATCATCAACAACCGCAGGAGCAGAGGCAACGCGTTGAAGGAAACGACGAGAGAAACCAAACCAGCAAACGATGCCTTCGATATTGCAATCATTGGAGTCTCCGGTCGTTATCCGAAAGCGAGAAACATGAATGAGTTCTGGCGTAACCTGCGTGATGGCAAAGATTGTGTCACTGAAATTCCCGAGGAGCGTTGGGATCACAGTCTGTTTTTTGATGCAGATAAGAAAAAGCAAGGAAAAACCTACAGCAAGTGGGGAGGCTTCCTGGGCGGTGTAGATCAATTTGACCCGTTATTTTTCAATATCACACCAAGAGAGGCTGAAATCATGGACCCGCAAGAGCGTTTGTTCTTGGAATGCGTCTATGAAACGTTAGAGGATGCCGGGTATACTCGTGAAGCGCTCGGCTCGACATCTGGCATGGGTCTAGGCGGTAATGTCGGGGTTTATGTCGGAGTCATGTACGAAGAATACCAGCTCTATGGAGCCCAGGAAACGATGCTCGGCAGACCGATGGCGCTGGCAGGAAGTCCAGCCTCCATTGCGAATCGGGTTTCTTATTTCTGCAACTTCCATGGACCGAGCATGGCGGTCGATACGATGTGTTCCTCTTCCCTGACAACTATTCATTTGGCTTGCCAAAGTCTACAGCAAGGCGAATGTGAGGCTGCTATTGCAGGTGGAGTCAATGTATCGATTCACCCTAATAAATACTTGATGCTTGGACAGGGCAAATTCGCATCCAGCAAGGGACGATGCGAAAGCTTTGGAATCGGCGGTGACGGGTATGTACCTGGCGAGGGAGTGGGAGCAGTCCTGCTCAAGCCTCTGGCGAAAGCGATTGCCGATGGAGATCAAATTTATGGTGTGATAAAAGGAACAGCGGTTAACCATGGAGGAAAAACGAATGGATACAATGTACCTAGCCCGAATGCCCAAGCTCGGGTTATTGGACGTGCTTTCCAAAAAGCCGGAATCGATCCGCGGACGATTAGCTATCTGGAAGCACACGGTACGGGGACCTCTTTAGGTGATCCGATTGAAATGACGGGATTAACGAAGGCTTTCCAAGCGTATACAAATGACAAACAGTTTTGTGCCATTGGATCGGCGAAGTCCAACATCGGGCATTGTGAGAGTGCAGCAGGCATTGCTGGGGTGACGAAGGTCTTATTGCAGCTCAAGCATGGACAATTAGCACCATCCCTGCATGCTGAAGTGCTCAATCCGAATATTGATTTCAGCATGACGCCGTTTGTTGTTCAGCAAGAGCTGGCGGAGTGGAAACGACCTGTCATTGACGGACGGGAAGCTCCACGACGTGCCGGTGTGAGCAGTTTTGGTGCGGGCGGATCGAATGCTCATGTGGTGATTGAAGAATATATTCCCAAAATGCAAGAGCAGCCTACGGTAATGGCAAGTCCGCAAAATCCTGCTTTGATACTCTTATCAGCCAAGAATGAAGAACAGCTACATCAACGGGTACAACGACTGCTTGGAGCCATTGCGGAACAGGGATTGAACGATGCGGATTTAGCTGAAATGGCGTATACCCTTCAAGTGGGACGAGAAGCGATGGAAGAACGTTTGGCTGTGATCGCGGGCTCGATGATTGAACTTGAAGAGAAATTGAAGCAATTCATAGGCAGACAGAAGGACATTGAAGACCTATACCACGGACAGGTAAAACGTCATAAAGAGACCTTGGCAATCTTTGCAGCAGATGATGATATGCCGCAAATGATTGATTCCTGGATGAACAAAGGCAAATACGGAAAATTGCTGGACGTTTGGGTCAAAGGGCTGAACATTGATTGGAGCAGCTTGTATGGGGAGAGGATGCCTCACCGGATTAGTCTTCCAACCTATCCATTTAGCAGAGAAGCTTATTGGGTGCCTGGTGGATATACGTCATTTACAGGTGCAGCATCCCTAGCCACGTATGAGCAGCATCCGGTTCAGCCAGACATGCGTTTTGTGAAAAAGCAATGGAAGGCTTCCCCAGCGATGCCAACCAAGGAAGCTCATCGAACGATTGGTATTTTCACAACGGATGAAACGAAGTATTTGGCGATTCAACTGTCCAACCATTTAGCTAAGAGTGAAATCCTAGAGCTGAACGAGCTCGAATCACGATTCCATCAGGATGAGATGGCGTGGAAAAACTATGATGGCATCGTAGATTTGGTCGGTTGTGGACATCAGCAAACCGATTCGCTGGTTTGGATTCCATGGCTGCAACAGCTCATTGAGAATGGTCATAAGGAAGGCTTGAAGCTATTGGGTGTGACAAAAGGCTTGGAGTCTTACCAGAATGACTCTATCAATCTGTCGGGTGCCTCACGCGTTGGTTTGTACCGCATGCTGCAAAGTGAATATAAGCATCTGCAATCACGCCATGTGGATCTAGATCCATTGGCTGATGGAGAAGAACTTGCGCAACAGATTGCAGCAGAGTTCCTCATTGATGATCAGGAAACAGAGGTTTGCTATCGATCGGGTGAGCGTTATAGCGCTTATCTTCAGGAAGAGATGGTAGCGGAGAGTCAGGAGCCAGCGCTTGTTTTCCCTGAGAACCATGTTCTATTGATCACTGGCGGTACACGGGGGCTTGGTTATTTATGCGCCAAGCATTTTGTAGAGCGTTATGGTGTCAAAAAACTGGTGCTCACAGGGCGAGAAAGTCTGCCGCCGCGCGAGCAATGGGGAGTTTATCAGCAGCAAAGCACTTCCGTAGCAAAGAAAATTCAGGCGGTACAAGCTTTGGAAGCGCAAGGCGTACAGGTTCAAGTCTTATCTGTATCCTTAACCGATGAAGAGGCTTGGCAACAGCATTTGCACGAGTTGAAACATACGATGGGGCCGATTGGCGGGGTGATTCATTGCGCTGGTTTTAGCGATGATCAAAATCCTGCGTTTATTCGGAAATCGACGGATGGAATTCAGCAGGTATTACAACCGAAAGTGGCTGGGCTGCATACGCTATATCAAATCTGCAAGGACGAGCCTTTACAGTTCTTCGTTCTCTTTTCATCTGTTTCGGCAATCATTCCATCCTTGGCTTCGGGCCAGAGTGATTATGCGTTAGCCAATGCCTATATGGATTATTTTGCTTCCGCACATGCTGATTCTTGCCCGATCATGAGCATTCAGTGGCCGAGTTGGAAGGAGACCGGAATCGGTGCAGTTACGACCAAAGCCTATGAACAATCAGGACTGGTACACATCACTGACGAGCAAGGACTGCGATTACTGGATCATATTCTTTTGAAAAAGATGGGTCCCGTTGTTTTCCCGGCAGCAATCAACCAAGAACTGTGGGAACCCCATCAATTGATGCGACACAAAAAGCAAGAAGTTTCTGCTGCGAACCTGTCGTCTCATCGTCCAACAGCAGACAAGCCGAAGCAAAGCGTAGTGGATCTTGTGAAGACAGCACAAACGAGACTGATTGAGCTGTTTGCGAAGGAGTTGAAAATAGATCCTGCCAGATTGGAGAGTGACAAAGAGTTTCCAGACTATGGGATCGATTCGGTGTTACTGGCTCAAGTCATGAATGAGATCAGTAAATGGTTGGGCAAGGACTTGGACCCGACGATTTTATATGAATATCCCACCATCGAAACGCTTGCAGAATGGCTGACCAGCAATCACGGCGATTCCATCGCTGACGATCTGACGCTGACTTCTCCTGAAATGAATGACGATCCGAAGAGTCAGCCCATCCGTAGTGAGACTGTGAAAAGTCAGATGGTGAGTAATCAGGCTACTCCATATAGGGAGGCAAATCCATCTGACATTGCAGTAGTGGGGCTCTCTTGCCGTTTTCCGGGTGCTCGTAACGTGGAAGAATATTGGAAGTTGTTAGCGGAGGGCCGTTCAGCTATTGGTGCTGTACCCAGGGAACGCTGGGGGTATGAAAATTCCTATCATGCAGGACTTCTGGACAACATTACTGCTTTTGATCCTTCTTACTTCCTGATAGCAAAAGAAGATGCGAAGGCCATGGACCCGCAAGCCTTATTGGTATTGGAGGAAAGTCTTCATCTATGGCATGAGGCTGGATATACAGCGAAGGACATCAAGGGAAAATCGGTAGGCGTCTACATCGGGGCAAGAAGTAATCACCGCCCAAGTGAAGATCGTCTTCATCAAACACAAAACCCGATTATGACCGTGGGACAAAACTATTTGGCTACAAATATTTCCCAGTACTTCGATCTTAGAGGTCCCAGCATGGTCATCGATACCGCGTGCTCTTCGGCGCTGATCGGGATGAATATGGCGATTCATTCCCTGCGTAGTGGAGAGATTGAGGCTGCTATCATCGGAGGGGTTAACGTATTAAGTGGTGATGAAGCGCATCGGATGTTCCACCAAAGAGGAATTTTAAGCGAAGAGCCAGCCTTCCATATTTTTGACAGGCGTGCGGGCGGCCTCGTATTGGGAGAAGGCGTAGGAATGGTTTTATTGAAGACCGTGGGGCAAGCACTGGCAGATGGTGATGAAATACATGCCGTCATCAAGGGCGTAGCGGTCAACAATGATGGACGAACGGCAGGTCCTGCCACCCCGAATTTGCAGGCCCAAAAAGAGGTTATGCAGTCGGCACTCGCTAAAGCTGGCGTGAAGCCGGAACAAATCAGCTATATAGAAGCGAATGGCTCGGGTTCAGAGGTTACAGATTTACTTGAGCTCAAAGCCATTCAGTCTGTCTATCGCTCATCACATACGGCCGCTTGCGGATTAGGATCGATCAAGCCAAACATCGGTCATCCATTATGTGCAGAAGGGATTGCCAGTTTGATAAAAGTCGTGCTGATGCTCAAAAACCAACAATTGGTCCCGTTCCTGTCAGGGCAAGAGCCGATGACCCATTTCCATATGGAGTCAACGCCTTTTTATTTTGAGCGACAGCTTTCTGAATGGAACGATTCGCCCAGAATAGCAGCGATTAATTGTTTTGCAGATGGGGGAACCAACGCCAACGTCGTTTTACAATCCTGGGAGGAGGCAGTCTCACGTCCGAACAAACGACATTCGATTGCACCTCCGACGTTAAACCGATTTGACGTCTACGGTGAAGAGAAACCCAACCATACGACCAGTATTTGGAAGCGACAAATAGTGGAGGGATAAAAGTGCATGATCAGTTTCTCATAACGATCAACCATCCAATCCTCAAAAATCATAAAGCGCACGGTCAGGAACTGTTGCCCGGATTAGCCCATATTGATCTGTTGTATCAAATGTTTCGAGAAAATGGTCATGATTACAGCGAGCTAGAGCTTCGTAATCTAACGATCTATCATCCGATCATGGTGGGACAAGACTATGATGTCATGCTGAGCATTCAGTGCACGCAAGGCAAAGCAGGACAGTGGCAGATTCGGATGGAGGGTCTGACACAGCGCAACGGCATTTTAAACTCGGAGAAAAAGCTGTATGTCACTGCTGAAATGCATCAAAGTGCCTCTGCGCAGTTCGATGAAACGCTGGATCTTCCCATGATAGAGCGAGCAGCAAACAAAAAGGTCAATCTGCATGATGTGTATGAACAATGCTGCCGCCAGGAATTGGTGCATACAGGTTTTATGAAGGCAGAAGGAACGATTTACGAAACAGATTCAGCGGCGGTAATGGATATTTCACTCGGTAAACATGCCCTTCCCAGTGCGGAAGGGTTCATGTTTCACCCGACATTGATCGATGGGTCCGCGATCGGCTCGATGGTAATGTTCACCTCGGTAGTCCAAGAAGAACAGCGGCTATTTTTGCCGCTTTTTTATGAATCTTTTCGGGCCTCCGCTCTTTTACAGCAACATTGCTTTGCCAGAGTACAAACTTCATCCATCCAGCGAAAAAATGAACTGATGTATATGACGATGGAGTTCTTTGATAGATCAGGTAGAAAAATAGCGCATTTGCAAAATTTTGCGGGCAAGCTAGTTCGTGATCCTGGTCTGATCCAACCATCGAAGCAAACGGTATCTCTGTCGAGAGGATCTGTTCATGAGGCGAATGAATCGCAATCTGCCTTCGTGAGTAAAGCACAAACTTTTTTACAACAACTGCTGGCAGATCGATTACAAGTTCCAGTCGCGTTGATTGATACGCAGATTGGTTACTATGAAATGGGGTTGAATTCACCGGGCTTGTTGGAAGTGGTGAAGGCTGTCGAAACGAAAGTAGGAACGCCGCTGGCTCCTACTTTATTGTTTGAGTATACGAATATCGCTGAGTTGGCCGCCTATCTGGCCGAGAATCATGCTTTCGTATTCAGTGGGCTTGACTTGATGAAACAGGAAGGTAGACAAGAGTTGCCGCAACCTGCCAGGGTTGTAGATTCATCAGCAATCTCTAAGAGTCATGCAACGAATGCCAATGAAGAAATTGCGATCATCGGGATGGCAGGGCGTTATCCAGAGGCAAGAAATCTCCAAGAATTCTGGATGAATTTAAAAGAGGGCAAAGACTGCATCAAAGAAGTCCCGAAATCTCGCTGGGATTGGCAGCAGTTTGGGGAACTCAAATCCCCTTCAGGAAAGCAGATGTCCAAATGGGGAGGGTTTATCGAAGACCCTGATTGCTTTGATTCTCCCTTTTTCAGAATATCGCCGCGGGAAGCAGAAACGATGGACCCCCAGGAGCGTTTGTTTTTGGAAACGTGCTGGGAAGCGATGGAAGATGCGGGTTATACGCCGAAGACGATTGTTCCGGCTCGGGGGAGCAGTAACAGACGGCAGGTTGGTGTCTTTGTTGGCGTGATGCACAAGGATTATGCCCTCATCGGAGCGGAAGCGATGTCTCGGGGAGAAATGTTCCCGTTATCCTTGAACTATGCACCGATTGCCAATCGCGTTTCTTATTTCTGTAATTTTCATGGTCCGAGCATGGCGATTGACACGGTATGCTCATCCTCGCTGACGGCTGTTCATTTGGCGCTGGAGAGCATCAAGCGCGGAGAATGTGAGGTTGCATTGGCGGGCGGCGTCAATTTATCCTTGCATCCTGGCAAATATTTGTCATATGGCATGATGGATATGCACGCTAGTGATGGTTATTGTCATACCTTTGGCAAGGATGGCGATGGGTATGTTTCTGGAGAAGGCGTCGGCACAGTCGTGTTAAAGCCATTGCGCAAAGCGATTGAGGATGGAGATCATATTTATGCCGTGGTAAAAGGAAGCAGTGTGAACCACGTCGGATCGGTGAGCGGGCCTACCGTACCAAGCCCTGTTGCTCAGGCAGAGGTGATTACAGCATGCCTAGAAAAGAGCGGTGTGGACGCGAGAACGATTCGTTATGTGGAAGCGCACGGGACCGGAACTTCTTTAGGCGATCCGATTGAAATTCAAGGATTGGTAAAAGCGTTTCGTCC
This sequence comes from Brevibacillus sp. BC25, assembly GCF_000282075.1. Classification (NCBI taxonomy): domain Bacteria; kingdom Bacillati; phylum Bacillota; class Bacilli; order Caryophanales; family Paenibacillaceae; genus Brevibacillus; species Brevibacillus sp. BC25. The sequence goes on along the minus strand of NZ_AKIX01000013.1, from coordinate 25,141 downwards.
ATATACAGAGGATCAGCAGTTTTGTTCCATAGGCTCCGTGAAATCAAATATCGGACATGCAGAATCTGCTGCGGGTATCAGTGGTCTGCAAAAAGCTGTTCTTCAGCTCCACCATAAAACGCTCGTTGCTTCCTTACATGCCAAGGAAGTGAATCCGTTTATTGATTTTGCGCAATCTCCTTTTTATGTACAGCAACGGACAGAAGAATGGAATTCGGTGAGCATGGAAAACGGTCAAGAAGTCACCGTTCCAAGACGAGCAGGGGTAAGTTCGTTTGGAGCTTCGGGGTCCAATGCCCATATCATTTTGGAAGAATACATCCCAGCTGAAACAAAGCCGAAAGCGCAAGTAATTCCAGTGATAATTCCGCTATCTGCCAAGAATAAGGAAAGATTGCAAGCCTATGCGCAAAAAGTAGCGGAGTTTCTAAAAGGGGCATCATCTGACAATCAGCTTCAAGAAATGCTAGAGAAGAAGCTCCGCAAGATTTTATCCAGTATTATTCATGTGGGAGAAAACAGCATTGAGATCGAACAAGAGTGGCATGAATATGGAGTAGATATCGTTCAAATCACACAGCTAAAGCAAAAACTGCAAGAGGAGCTGCATATTCAGCTGGATATCAAGGAGTTCGATCAAAGCAGCTCCATTGCTTCCGTCATCGCTTCTCTCATGATTAACCATCGAGACGATATAGAGGGAGAAGTTCAGTCTTTTGCTGATTTAGAAACGCAAATCGATTTGGAAAATGTGGCGTATACCTTGCAAGTTGGACGAGAAGGGATGAAAGAACGAGTAGCCTTTGTCGTCAAGGATATTCCTGAGCTGATCAGAAAATTGGAAGCTTATTCAAAAGGCGAGAATACGATCGATACTTGTTGGGTAGGGAGCTTGAAGCCGAACAACGAGTCATTCGGATTATTAAGCGATGATCAAGTCTCTCAACAGCTTATCCAAAGCTGGATTGCAGAAGGCAACATCAGAAAAATTGCAGAATTATGGGTGACAGGCTATGAAATGGATTGGGAACAGCTTTACCTAAATAACAAACCTAGACGTGTTCCCTTGCCAACGTACCCATTTGCGAAGAATCGCTATTGGATTCCGGAAAGCAAAAGTAAATCTGTAAGCGGCAAGACAGCAGCGCCATTCACATTCACGAGTGAAGCTGCGATTCATCCACTGTTGCAGCAGAATACTTCTGATTTTTCTGAACAGAGGTTTAGTTCCACCTTTACAGGTCAGGAGTTTTTCCTAACGGACCATGTCGTGAAGAAGCAGAGAATCTTGCCGGGAGTTGCCTATCTGGAGATGGCGAGAGCAGCAGCAGAGCAAGCAACGGCAGCCTTGACAGAAGAACCAGCCAAGATTCAACTCAAAAACGTGGTTTGGACACGACCAATTATTGTGGGGGACCAACCTGCACAGATACATATCGGTCTTGTTCCCGAAGAGAATGGTGAGGTTACTTTTGAAATCTATAGCGAGTTGGAGGCTATGGATGCAGAACCCGTCGTACACAGTCAAGGCAGCGTCATGCTTCATTCTGTTGCTGAGAAACATGCCTTGGATCTGCCGTCCTTACAAGCGGAGTGCGGTCAACGTGAGTTTTCATCCGAACAATGCTACAGCATTTTTCATTCAATCGGAATGGATTATGGTTCGGCTCATCAAGGGATCGACACTTTGTATGTAGGAGAGGGCAAAGTATTAGCCAAGCTGTCCTTGCCAGCCTCCATCTCCGAAATGGAGAATCCTTTTGTACTGCATCCAAGCCTAATGGATTCTGCCTTACAGGCATCTATCGGGCTCATGATGGTTGGGGAAGAGAACCCATCAGCGAATGGTCATTCTAGTCGCAAGCCCTCCTTGCCTTTTGCCATGGAGGAGGTCGACATTCACAACAAGTGCACATCCTCGATGTGGGCGTATGTTCGCTACAGTGCCAACAGCAGCCCAGATGACAAGGTGCAGAAGCTGGATATTGACTTATGCGATGACCAAGGAACCGTTTGTGTACGAATAAAGGGATATTCCATGCGAGTGCTGGAGGACGGGAAGCAGGCGAACCATATTTCTTCGAGCCTAGCTTCTTCCGCAACCTCACTGGAGCCTCCTGTGGGGAATCTCATGCTGTCTGCTGTGTGGGATGTGACTCCAGTTGAAAAGGGACAGCTTTTCCCAACTGCTGATGAGCAGATTGTCATTGTGGGGGGAAATGAAGAGAATGCACGCTCCATTCAACAATACTTTCCTCTAGCAAAAGTGTCATCCATTCAGGCTGAGAATACGATTGAGGAAATCGTACACCAACTGGAAGAGCTTGGTTCCATTGATCATCTGGTGTGGATCGCTCCTTTTGATGCGATAGATTCCTTGGCGGATCATCGATTAATCGCGGGGCAAGATCAGGGAGTGATTCTATGCTTCCGAACGATTAAAGCCTTGCTTCGCTTGGGATACGGAAGTAAGGAGTTGGGGTGGAGCGTCATCACGGTTCAATCCCAGCCCATTCGACATACAGATGTTGTGAATCCTTGCCACGCCAGTATTCATGGGTTAATTGGTTCGATGGCAAAGGAATATCCAAACTGGAAGATTCGACTCATGGATGTAGAGGCCGAATCTGAATGGCCGTTGGATCATATGTTGAGGCTGCCAAGAGATCGTCAAGGGCGTCCGTGGGTTTATCGTCAGGGTGAATGGTATCGCCAGCAGTTGCTTACCGTCGAACATCCTCCGATCGATCAGACACGTATGAAGCAAGGTGGCATTTATTTGGTGATTGGCGGTGCTGGTGGCATCGGCGAAGCGTGGACCGAATATATGATTCGTACCTATCAAGCCCAGATCATATGGATTGGTCGTCGTCAAAAAAATGAAGAGATTCAAGCGCAGATGGATAGGCTTGCCACTTTTGGACCAGCACCAGACTATATAGCAGCGGATGCAACGCAGCAGAATGCTTTGCAAGAAGCTTATGAACAGATAAAGCAAACGTATAAACGGATTGACGGAGTTGTTCATTCTGCCATGGTCTTGGTTGAGGAAAGCTTGGAAAACATGCAGGAGGAAGGTTTCCGAGCAGTCCTATCGTCTAAGGTTGATGTGAGTGTGAACATCGCTTTGGTGTTTGAGAAGGAGCCTTTGGATTTCGTATTATTCTTCTCTTCGCTCATGGCAGTTACGAAAGCTCCGAGGCAAAGCAACTACGCGGCTGGATGTACCTTTAAGGATGCCTATGCTCATCAATTGACCCAAGCATGGCCATGTGCGGTGAAACTGATCAATTGGGGCTATTGGAGCAGTGGGCAAATGGAAGAATCTCATCAAGAGATGGTAGAGACCTATCGTCGTTTGGAGCAAATCGGCATTGGTCTTATTCAGCCGCAAGAAGCCATGCAAGCTATAGAGACACTTCTCGCAGGAGCCATGGATCAAGTTGCTTTCATGAAGATCATAAAGCCTATTGTTATTGAAGGGATGAAGGTAGAAGAATGGGTGGATGTTCACTCTGCACTTTATCCATCCATGCTACAGCTGTCTGCCCATGAAAATGAAGGACTTGCTGATGTGGTGGCTGCCTTTATCAAGGAGAGAGTGAAGCAGGATCCATCAGCGCGAATGCGGATTCTCGAAATCGGAGCAGGTACGGAATCTACCAGTTCCTTGATTTCACAAAAATTACATGCCTATCAATCCTTTATGAGCTTCCAAGTTTTTGATCCAGAAACGGCGTTAAGTGAACAAGGAATGAATGCTGGTGAATACGACCTGATTATCACAGCTGATAAACTGCACACAGCTCAACAAATTCGCCAAACCCTGCGTAATTGCAAGAATCTCTTAAAAAGGAATGGTCTGCTTCTAGTACAAGAGATGACCGATCAAAACGTACGTAAAGACCTCGCAGCAGGTCTTTCACTACCTCTGGAAGCTTGGCAGAAAGTATGGAGAGATGAGGGCTACCGAGTTGTCTCCTATCCACAGTTGATAATTGCTGAAAGTGACGGCGTTGTCCGCAAGTCGAAACAACAGCAGAAATCAATGGGGACCACAGCTTCCACTCTACCCATTCCTTCACATGCAGACAGAGAAACGAGCACAGAGGATATGCTTCGAGAGAAAAGCATAGCCTATTTCAAGCAATTGGTCGGAGAGACACTGAAAATTCCATTCGACCAGATCGACTCTTCTGCTGCCCTGGAGGAGTATGGCATTGATTCGATTATGATTGTGCAGATGACGAATGTCTTACGGAAAAAAATGCATCAGATCAGCACGACCCTCTTTTTTGAATATCAAACGATTGATGCGCTGGTCGGGCATTTCATGACAACACAAACGGATGAATTACAAGCATTAGTAGGAATAGATGAACAGCAGCCTGTTCAAAAGCAAATAACCAACTCAGCAGTTGCTGCAAAGCCAGCCAGAGAGCAGGCTGGCTCGACATTTCGAAAGGCAAAGTCTCGCCGTTTCCTGCAAGTTCTTGATACGGAAGCGGAAAAACCAACAACGCCGTCCAGACAGGATGTGGCGATCATTGGTCTTTCAGGTCGTTATCCCCAAGCAGAGGATGTCTGGGAATTTTGGACTCGCCTGAAAGAAGGGAAGAATTGCATCACGGAAGTGCCGGAGGATCGTTGGAATTGGCAAGAATATTTCAGCGAAGAAAAAGGAAAAAGAGGATACATGTACACCAAATGGGGCGGTTTCATCAAGGATATGGATAAATTCGACCCGCTATTTTTCCAAATTTCGCCTAACGAAGCAGAGCAGATGGACCCTCAGGAGCGCTTATTTTTGCAAACGGCATACGCCAGTTTAGAAGATGCGGGCTACACTCCTGCCACGTTAGGAGAAAGCAGAAAAATTGGTGTGTTTGTTGGTGTCATGAATGGAAATTACCCAGCAGGAACGAGCTACTGGTCGATTGCGAATCGCCTTTCCTACTTCTTCAATTTCCAAGGACCAAGTCTAGCAGTGGATACGGCGTGCTCCTCTTCTTTGACGGCGATCCATTTAGCCTTGGAAAGCCTGTATAGCGGTACAAGTGAATGTGCCATCGCTGGCGGGGTCAATTTAATCGTTGATCCGTTTCACTATATTCGACTGTCTGGAGCGACTATGCTATCTGCTGGTGACCGCTGCAAGTCGTTTGGCGACCAAGCAGACGGCTTTGTAGATGGAGAAGGTGTGGGAGCTATTGTATTGAAGCCTCTGCAAAAGGCGATTGCCGACGGAGACCACATATATGGCGTGATCAAGGGAAGCATGCTCAATGCAGGCGGCAAAACAAATGGATATACGGTTCCAAACCCCATTGCGCAGTCGCAAGTAATCGATGAGGCATTGCAGCGGGCAGGAGTGGATGCTCGTGCCGTCAGCTATATCGAAGCGCACGGTACAGGTACCGCTTTGGGCGATCCAATCGAGATTGCGGGACTGACTCGCGCATTCGGACAATACACGAAAGACAAACAATTCTGCGCCATCGGCTCGGCGAAGTCGAACATTGGACATACGGAGAGCGCGGCAGGAATTGCAGGATTGACCAAAATATTGCTTCAGATGAAATACGGTCAAATCGTACCATCTCTGCACGCTGAGGTAATGAATCCAAACATTGATTTCAGTGATACACCATTTGCGGTTCAGCAAAAGCTGACAGAATGGAAACGACCAACCATTGAAATCAACGGAGTAACCGAGGAGTATCCGAGAATCGCTGGGCTATCGTCATTCGGGGCGGGAGGGGCCAATGTCCATATTGTCATCGAAGAGTATCTCGAAAAAGATAGACAGCCCGGGAGCAGCATACAGTCACAGCAACCAAAAATGATCGTGCTCTCAGCGAAGAACGAAGAGAGACTGTTCGTTCAAGTGAATCAATTATTAAAGACGATCAAAGAAGAATTATTCACCGATGCCCATTTGGCTGATATCGCTTTTACCCTTCAAGTAGGACGGGAAGCGCTGGAAGAACGCTTGGCTGTTATCGTCAGATCAGTTGATGAGCTTGCGGAAAAACTAACACATTTTGCAGAAGGCGCAGATAATATCGCCGATTTGTATCGTGGGCGAGTGAAACGCAACCATGACACGGTAGCTCTTTTTGCTGATGAAGATATGAAGCAAACAGTGGAGACATGGATTGCCAAGGGGAAATACGCAAAACTGATGAATCTTTGGGTCAAGGGCGTCTCTCTTGACTGGAATAAGCTATATAGCGAAGATAAGCCGCGCCGCGTCAGTTTGCCTACCTATCCTTTTGCCAGAGAGCGTTATTGGATAGACGTTCAAAAGCCAATAGCAACAGGTATGCCCGAAGCATCTTCGGCTAGTGGGGATATCCTCCATCCATTGCTTCATAAAAACACCTCTGACCTCTATGAGCTGAGATACAGTTCCAGCTTTACAGGGCAGGAGCCGTTCTTGGCAGATCATCTTGTAAACGGGCAGCGTCTCTTTCCACTCACTGCTTATCTGGAAATGGCACGGGCGGCAGTGAAACAGGCAGCAGGAGGTAGAGCGGGGACTTTATCTGGAATCCGAATGACTCATGTTGCCACAGATGATCCACTATTGGTGGGCGATGATCTAGTTCAGGTACACGTGGGTATATATCCAGAGGACACTGGAGTGCTTGCTTATGAAATCTACAGCGAATCGAAAGAAGATGATACCAGGTCTGTGGTACATAGCCAAGGTATGGTCGAATTCACTTCGCTCGTGGAAGCACCAACTGTGAATCTAACTGCCTTGCAAGCCGAGAGCAGCGAGATGCTTACTGCCCGACAATGCTACGAGCTGTTAAAAGAACGTGGAATGGCTGATCTACCGAAATTTCAAGGGATTGACCATGTATACAGGACGCGGGGACAAGTACTGGTAAAACTCTCCTTGCCTTCCATTGCGATGGAGACAGCAGGACAATTCGTGCTCCATCCTAGCTTGTTAGAGTCTCTGTTGCAGTCATCTCTTTATCTCATCACGGAGGCTACATCATCTGACAACATCAGCTCCATCCAGCCAGATGGTACTTTTACCCTTGAAGAGCTGGAGTTCTTCGAGAATCATCCTGCTGTGATGTTTGCTCTCATTCGATTCAGTGATGATGTCCAAGCGGAGAATGAGACCGCGACAATAGACATTAATTTATGCGATGAGGCAGGCAGAATAGGCGTGAGGATGAGAGGCTTTTCAACTGGGAGTGAAAAATGGGTTGCGACGTTGAGAGAGACTCAGGAAACAGTGACTTCCGCTCCACCGCTGATGGGAACCACGATGCTCACTCCAGTATGGAACGCTGTGTCTGTAGAAAAAGGTGAAGTCATTCCAGCAACAAGTGAGCAAGTAGTCATCGTTTGCGGCGAAGAAAAGGACGGAAGTCTCCTACAACGTCATTACCCTCAAGCTACTGTTTTACCGCTTCAGTCAGATGACTCTATTGAGGTTATCGCAAGTAAGCTGGAAGAGCAGGGTGTGATTGATCATATCATGTGGGTTGCTCCTGATAGCTCTGTGGAATCCGTAAAAGAGGAGTCCTTGATGACCGATCAGGAGCGGGGTGTTATTCAAGTTTTCCGCTTGATCAAGGCTTTGCTTGCGTTGGGGTATCAGACGAGAGACTTGGGCTGGACGATCATTACTGTTCAGGCGCAGGCTATCTACAAGAAAGATACGGTCCATCCAACGCATGCCAGCATCCACGGATTGATCGGATCGATGGCGAAGGAATATCCGAACTGGAAGGTAAGACTAGTTGATTTGGAAGCGCATGCCGATTGGCCGCTATGTGATATTTTTGCTTTGCCTGCCGATGCTCATGGAAACGCTTGGGCATATCGTGGACACGCGTGGTATCGCCAGGAGTTGATGCCCGTGCAGAGTCCTTCCATCAACCAAACCGTCTACAGACAGCATGGAGTCTATGTTGTGATTGGAGGCGCAGGCGGTATTGGACAAGCGTGGAGCGAATACATGATCCGCACCTATCAAGCACAGATCATTTGGATCGGTCGCCGCAAGAAAGATGAGTCGATTCAGAACAAAATAAATCAACTTGCTGCCCTAGGACCTGCACCGCTCTACATCGATGCCGATGCTACGGATCGCGTGTCGCTGCAATCTGCTTACGAAGAGATCAAGAAGGAATATGGCAAGATTAACGGGGTAATTCATTCCGCTATTGTTCTCCTTGATAGAAGTCTGGCGAATATGGATGAGACAACCTTCCGCGCTGGACTGGTACCAAAAGTAGAGGTAAGTGTGCGGATGAGCCAAGTGTTTGGCGAGGAGCCGTTGGATTTTGTCCTGTTTTTCTCCTCGATTAACTCGTTTACGAAATCGCCTGGACAAAGCAATTATGCTTCGGGCTGCGCCTTCAAAGATGCTTTCGCCCATCAGCTTGCCGAGGAATGGACGTGTGCGGTGAAGGTAATGAACTGGGGATACTGGGGCAGTGTTGGAATCGTTGCGTCCAAGGGCTATCAGGAACGAATGGAACAGATCGGCATTGGCTCGATTGAACCTTCAGAAGGGATGGAGGCATTGGAAGTCTTGCTTTCAGGTCCGATGAATCAATTGGCGCTGATGAAAACGACCAAGCCATTCGATATGGAGGGAATCAATACAAGCGAAGCTGTTGCAGTCGTTTCAAACAAAATTTCCTCCAGCATGGCAAACATTAAAAACAAGTTAAAAGTAAAAGAGATGCCGAGAGCAGCCTATTTTACATCAGAAATGGATACGGACAGCTTGTTTGATGACGTACAAGCAACGATCATTCAACTCGCCTCTCTAATCCTGAAGGTAGAGAGCGAAGAAATAGATTCGGATATTGAACTGAAGGAGTACGGATTCGATCCAGTCAAGCTCACCGAGTTTTCTACTAAAATCAATCAAAAGTACAAGCTTGAACTGACACCTGCTGTGATGATGGACTATCCAACGCTTAAGCACATCACTGAATTTCTAGTCAATACCACGCTGAAATCTCAATCGGAAAGAGAACAGGACAACCCGGTTCTATACGTGTAAGCCGAAGGAGTGCCTAGAATGAACAAAATGGACGAGCTTCTCTTAAAGTTATTGTGGGGTCAAATGCAGTCGCTTGGCTGCTTTACGGAAAAGAATCAAGCACTTAGCGATCTCAAAAGAAAAAGCGGTCTGCTTGACTTATACGACATGTGGCTCGAAGAAACGGCTTCTGTTTTGGCCCGGAATGATTATCTCGTTTACGATAGCGCAACATCTACCGTGATTGATACTGCTCCCATTTCCAGTACGGCTGTCTGGCAAGAATGGGAGCAAGAAAAAGAAGTCTGGCTAAAAAATTCGGATACGAATGCGCAAGTTAAGCTAGTCGAGGCAACCTTGCGTGCTTTACCACAAATTCTCACTGGAAAAGTGCGGGCCACAGAGGTCATCTTTCCCAATTCGTCGATGGAATTAGTAGAGAAGGTATACAAAAATAACACGGTTTCCGATTACTTCAATGAAGTGCTTGCTGATACAGTGGTTGCTTTTGTTGAGGAACGGCTGAACCAAGATTCTGCGGCCCGAATTCGCATTCTCGAGATTGGTGCGGGTACGGGGGGAACGAGTGCCGTCGTTTTCCAAAAACTAAAGGCGTATGAAGAGCATATCCAGGAATATTGCTACACAGACCTCTCCAAAGCCTTTTTCATGCATGCAGAAAAAGAGTATGGCCCAAGCAATCCTTATTTGACCTATCAGATTTTAAACGTAGAAGAGTCAGTGACGGGACAAGGAATGGATCTGGGCGCGTATGATATTGTCATCGCAGCAAATGTCCTGCACGCCACTAAAAATATTCGCCAAACCGTGCGTAACGCGAAAGCCGTTCTAAAGAAGAACGGCTTGCTTCTTCTAAATGAAATGAGTAAGAACACCATCTTCCTCCATCTTACCTTTGGTTTGTTGGAGGGATGGTGGCTGTACGAAGACCCAGAGCTGCGTCTTTCAGGATGCCCTGGGTTATCTTCGTCAACGTGGCAGAGAGTATTGGAGGAAGAAGGATTTCAGTCGGTCTTTTTCCCAACAGAAGAGGCGCACGCTATAGGACAGCAGATTATTGTTACCGAAAGCGACGGCGTGATTCGCAAACAGCAAAGACAACAGCCTAAACCGAAGCCAAACATACATGCTGAACAGCCAAAAGCAAAGAGAGTGAATATACCTTCCGCTCCTAAAGGAAGGGAAATCGAGGATGTCCTGCGCGAAAAAAGTACGGAATACATCAAACTGCTAATCGCTGAAACACTGAAGATGCCGAATAACCGAATGGATGCTTCCGAGCCTTTAGAGGCATACGGTATGGATTCCATTTTATCTGTACAACTGATCAATCAATTTCGGAAAATATTCGGCGAAACCATCAGCGGTACTTTGTTTTTTGAATATCAGACGGTAGATGACTTAGTTGAGCATTTACTAGAGACACAAAGAGAAGCGCTGATTTCGCTAACAGGATTGGATGATCATAAGCAGGAGCAGGAGTTAAATCGAACGGAAGATCATGTTGAGTTTGCTCCATTACCGAAAACCGAAGGGAAACGAAACCTAAGAAAAACGAGAGCATTTGCGCCATCTTCTCATTCGCAAATGACGGTGTCCAAGCCTGCGCCCTCCGGTAAAATTGCGATTATTGGCATGAGCGGGCGTTTTGCTCAAGCTAATAACTTGGACGAGTTTTGGGAGAATTTACTGCATGCGAAAAAGTCTATCTCAGAAATCCCAGCAAAGCGTTGGGATTGGGCAGAATATTATCATCCAAATCGGGAGGAAGCCATTTCCCAAGGAAAAAGTTATAGCAAATGGGGTGCCTTCTTAGAAGAATTTGATCAGTTTGATCCGTTATTCTTTCAGATGACTCCGCGAGAAGCAGAAAATATAGACCCTCAAGAGCGCCTCTATTTAGAAGAGTGTTGGAAGGCGTTAGAAGATGCAGGATATGCCTCATCGAAAATGTCTGCGGAGCTCCGCAAGCGAACAGGGGTTTTTGGTGGCATTACGAAACAAGGATTTCATCTGTATAGCACGGAAACCACTCGTCACTTTCCGACAACCTCGTATTCATCGATGGTCAATCGGGCTTCCTACTATCTAAACTTACAGGGTCCGAGTATGCCGGTCGATACGATGTGTTCCTCAGCGTTAGTTGCGATTCATGAAGCATGTGAATACATCCGAAACGGGAAGGGAAACATGGCGATTGCTGGTGGGGTGAATCTGTACACCCATCCGCTTACGTACTTCGGCCTGACTGTGGGACAGCTCATCTCGCATACTTCTGACAGTGCTGCCTTTGGGAACGGCGGAATAGGTTTTGTGCCTGGCGAGGGAGTAGGGGCTGTCGTTCTCAAGGATTACGATCAGGCTGTACAGGATCGTGACCATATCTATGCCGTGATACGCGGAACCGCTGTCAACCATAAGGGAAAAGCCAATAGCTACATGACACCAAGCCCCATCCCAATTGCAGATGTGATGGAAGAGGCGTTGCAAGAAAGCGGACTGGATCCTCGATCCATTAGTTATCTGGAAGCTTCTGCCTATGGATCAGACATAGTCGATGCCGTCGAAATGACAGCGGTGACGAAAGCTTTTCACAACCGTCAAGGAACAGAAGGGGATTATCGACTCGGTTCGGTCAAACCGAATATCGGGCATTGTGAATCGGCTTCCGGCATGTCGCAGCTGATGAAAGTGATATTGTCCTTACAGCATCAGACGCTAGTTCCAACCTTGATGCCTGACGAATTGAATCCGAATATTCATTTTGATCAACTCCCATTTCAATTGCAGCGAGAGGTATCGGAATGGAAGCAGGTCACTGTAGATGGGCAGACAGTCCCCCGGCGAGCAGGCATTACCAGCTTTGGCGGCGGTGGAGTGAATGCCCATCTTATCGTTGAGGAATACAACCACAATCCTCAAGCACAGACTCTATCATTATCAAGGAGAGTAAACGATTCAGAACCTGAGTTGTTTGTCTTTTCGGCTAAGAATAAAGAGAGATTGCAAGAATACATTCACCGCTGGATTGGTTATTTGCAAAAGAACCAGCATTTCGATATAGCGAATACAGCTTACACCCTTCAAATCGGAAGAGAAGAAATGCCTTGCCGTTTGGCTGTCATCACAAATAGTCAAACCGAACTTTACCAGCAACTGGAACGCTGGTTAGAACATCAAGCAGAGACGGAACATTGCTTTTTTGGAGATCTCAAGGAAAACAAAGAAATGATGCCAGACCGAGTTGCTCAGGCAATCGGCCCAAGAGATGTAGGAGAACTGGCAAAATTGTGGGTTCTGGGCAATCCTATTCCTTGGCAGAAGCTGCATGAAGGGAAGGAGTTATCCCGAGTAGCTAAGCTCCCAACCTATCCATTTAAGAGGAGAACATGCTGGATAGAACGCAATCAAACGAATCGCTCTAGGAGGGAGACGAGCATGACATCCGCTCAGCCAGAATTCGAAAACAAGGCCGTTGAAATTTACACATATAGCGCCAACAACAGCGAAGCGGAGTTTTCGGAGGATTACTTGACTGTATGTCCATTTGAAAGGAAGATTCCAGGCTTTTCAATGAGTCGTGTCATTTTGAACCCGGAAAAATATCCGTTAGAAAGAGAAATGGTAAGAGAGAAGCAAGTAGAGATGCGCCAGGTGCTTTTTTGCAAAGAAAATTTCTCTCGTGTGCAAAAAGTGTTGGACTTCGGATGCGGTCACGGGACAGATGTGATTCAAATAGCAGAGCTCTATCCGCATATAGAAACCCATGGATTTACGATTACCAAGGCGCAAGCGGAGCTGGGCAATCAACGAATCGTGCAGAAAAATCTGGGAGCTCGTGCGAAAATATTCAATAAAGACAGCTCCAAGGATGCCTTTCCCGATCACTACGACATCATTGTCGGGATTGAAGTGAGCTTCCATATTCGAAATAAACATGGACTATTTCAAAATATCTCCTCTTCTCTGAACGAAGAGGGAACTGTTCTGTTGATCGATTACATAGCCAATACGCGAGGACCGATCGTAGACCAGAACGTCGAAGTCAGCATTCCCACCGTGCAAGAATGGATTGAGCTTTTAGCGGAGCATCAGTTAGTGATCGATGAAATCATTGACGTATCGCCGCAGATTGCTAACGCCTTGCATGATCCTGACGTGGAACAGTACATCAAGCATCTGCCTAAAGCTGTTCAAGATTTGTATATCAACACGGTGAATCAATCCATCTCTCTTGAAAGAGGGTGGATCAGCTATTGCTTGTTTAAGCTGAAAAAGGCTCCACATCTTTCGTACACGAAGCGTTGCGAATGGAATGCCAGCAAAATATCGAAGAAAAGACCTTATCCAGAAGCATTAGCGGAAATGGTAAACAGCGGGTATATTCCTTATCCGAAACAGCAAATGAGAACTCTCCCTCATCCAAATCAGCATGACCACAGCTTTCATTGGAATAGGGAAACAATCAAAGAATCGTTGGTTGAGGCTTTTGCCGCCGTTTTAGGTCTTCAACCAGAAGAACTGGAAGAAGGAGAGACCTTGAAGGACATAGGAATTGGCTCTCTTAACGCTGTTGCCTTATCCGAAATGATTAACAGTAAATTTAATCTGAAGCTACCGACCAGCGTTGTGTTTGAACATAATACGTTAGATTCTTTGGCAAGCTATATTGCTAGCCATTTGCAGCAAGACGAGCCTAGCCAGCTCCATTCCTATAAACCATTCGTGTCGGATGCTCAAAATCAACCAATAGCATCTGAATATTCTGGACAAAAACGCAATTTGTCGACAGATCAGTCCATTCCAGATCGGACAAAAATCAAAGCGAGCCTGATCGAGGTCTTTTCGACCGTTTTAGGCTTGAAACAAGAAGATCTGGAAGATGTGGAATCCCTAAAGGAATTGGGAATCGGCTCGCTCAATGCCGTTCAATTATCCGAAGCTATCAATAGCAAGTTTCATCTAAAACTACCGACAAGTGTAGTGTTTGAACATAATACGCTAGAAGCATTGGCGAACTACATCTCGACTCATCTACCAGAGCGCCAATCAGCGCAGACAGAATCGTTTATCCAAAATCATGGAAATCTTGAAGAGAAGCCTGCTTATTCAGAGAGAGTCTCGACGCGAAATATTGCCTACGAGCCGCTTAAAGCAGCTTCCGATGATATTGCGATCATTGGGATTTCCTGCCGCACAGCGGGTGCAAAGGGTCAAGATGAGTTCTGGGAGCTCGTCAGTCAGGGCAAAGATTGCATCAGAGAAGTGACCAATCCAGACTGGCGCGCCTTTTTCAAAGAAAATGCACTCGGCGATATTCCGATTAAATACGGGGCGATGGAGGATATTGAATATTTTGATCCAGCGTTTTTCAAAATTTCTCCTACCGAAGCCCAATCGATGGATGTCACACAGCGCATCCTTTTACAAGAGAGCTACAAAGCGCTAGAGGACGCAGGTTATACCCCGTCCATGCTGCGGGGACAACCCGTTGGAACCGTCATTGGCGCAATGGCGGGAATGACAGTAGAACAAGATTTCTCTCATTTTGGCATGCTCGGATCGGATACGAGTATACTCGCCTCGCGCATTGCTTATTTCCTTGACCTAAAAGGACCAGCTTTGGCTGTGAACACAGCTTGCTCATCCTCTTTGGTTGCAATCGATATTGCTAGCCAAAAGCTGAAGACGGAAGAGGTCGATCTTGCTATCGCAGGAGGAATTACGATTTATTCCCATCCCGCTCCGTTTATCTCGATGAGTAACGCAAGGATGCTATCTCCTACAGGGGAGTGCCGCCCGTTTGACAATGGAGCCAATGGCATTGTCGTTGGGGATGGCGTTGGCGTTGTGATTTTAAAAAGACTGCAAGATGCACTACGGGATAACGACAGCATCTATGGTGTCATCCGTGGCAGTGGAACCAATCAGGATGGACGGACATTGGGCATTACCGTGCCTAGCTTCCAAGCGCAAAGCGACCTGCAAAAATCCATTTACGCAAAAAAACAGATTGATGTGGAAGACATTCAATATATCGAGGGACACGGAACCGCGACCAAATTAGGGGACCCTGTTGAGATTCATGCACTGAGTGAATCTTTCCGCCAGTTCACACCGAAGAAACGATTTTGCGCAATTGGTTCTTTGAAAGCCAATATCGGGCATACCACAGCAGCGGCTGGGGTGTTGAGTGTCATCAAGGTGTTACTCAGCATGAAAAACAAGAAAATGGCTCCGTCGATCAATTTTGTCAAAGAGAATGAACACATTGATTTTGAAAACAGTCCTGTTTATGTGAATACCAAGCTGCAAGATTGGCAGACCAATTCCAAAGGCTCTCGCTTGGCAGCGGTCAGCTCTTTTGGCTTCAGCGGCACCAATGCTCATCTGGTGATCGAAGAGTTTAATAGAAGCAAGGCCAGATCCGCTGCTCCTGTTGAGGGTCAAGAGATAGCGACGGGAGTCTTCGTGCTGTCAGCTGAATCACGTGAACAATTAGTGGCCTATGCCAAGAAAACAAAGGCATTTATAGAAAGGCATCATGATGTGAAACTGGCAGATTTTCTTTATACCTATCAGACTGCAAAGGAATCCATGTCTCATCGAGTAGCAGTCGTGGTCAACAGTAAAGAACAGCTGATTGCGCAGTTAGAGCAATTCATACAAAGTAATGGGGCGAAAACGTCTGATCTGTTTTTCGGAGAAATAAACAAAACGGGCGGAATCAAGATCGGCGATACCGATGAGGGAAGGGAATTTATCCGCAATCTCGCTCTGAACAAGAAGATCAAAAAGCTGGCGGAGCTATGGGTTCATGGTAACGAAATAGAGTGGGGAGCTCTCTATCCAAAAGGAATCGTGAGCCGTCTATCAGGGCTGCCAAGCTATCCTTTTGCCAAGGAACGATACCGTTTACCTAAAGTTGTCGTAGGCAGCCGTACCCATCAAGAAGCAGCAGCCACCTCCGAACAGACAGCAGAAAAGCACGAACAGAGAGTAGCAGACATAGCCAAACCAACTGAGGTAACCCCTGTTCAGGCGGAAGAAGCTGATGTGAGGGAGACAGAAATCCAAAACTCCATTAACCATCATAATGTCATACATGCTGACGAAGACGATACACCACGTAACGAACTAGTCCGAAAAATTGCTGCTGCTTGGGAAGAGGTACTTGGCGTGAAAAAGGTTGATATCCACAAAAACTTCCAAGACTTGGGCGGCGATTCAATCATGGCCACTCAGATTATTTCCAGATTGAAGAATAGCTTCCCGGTTGATCTGAATCTAGACAATCTCTTTTCGGCACCAACCGTTGCAGGAATGGCGGAGTTGATTGAAGAGGAACTGATTGCTGTTATTGATGAACTTCCAGAAGAGGCGATTTTGGAGCTATTAAGCTGATGAATTCATCTAGAAGAAAGGGAGCAGAATCAACATGTGGGAAGGAGCAATCCGATGATCAATGATAAGGAATCAGCTAAATCAAGAGATGAGATACTTGCCGAGAGCAGATCGAAGCTTTCCGAGAAGAAACTGGCATTGCTGGAGAAGCTGAAAGGCTCAAAACAGGAGACGAAAAAGACTGGGATTCCGCCGCGTTCAAGAGAGGGCTACGTGCCCCTCTCTTTTGCCCAGCAGAGACTATGGTTTTTAGACCAGTTGGTACCAAACAGTCCTGCTTATAATGTGGTGGCAGCCTTCCATCTATCGGGTGAGCTTCACACAAACATCATGGAGCGGTGCGTAAATGAGATAGTGAAGCGCCATGAAGCCCTGCGAACCACCTTTCAAGTCGCAAATGGAGAGCCGTATCAGCTAATTGCTCCTGCCTTGCAAATTCCTTTTCCCATCGTCGATCTTACAGGACATCCCGAGGCGGAGAGGGAGGATGAGTTTCGCCGACTCGCTAAAGAGGAAAGCATGTATGTTTTCGATCTAACCAAGGGACCCTTGTTGCGTGTTACTTTATTCAAACTCGGCGAGGATTTGAATATTCTACTTTTGAACGTTCACCATATCATCATTGACGGATGGTCAGTCGGGGTTTTCTTCAGAGAAATGGTTCTGCTTTATCAGGCCTATCTTGCGGACAAGCCCTCACCATTGCCTGAGCTTCCGATCCAGTACGCTGATTTTTCAAGCTGGCAGCGGGAGTGGCTTCAAGGAGAAGTGCTGGAGAAACAGCTTTCTTACTGGAGAGAAACCCTTGGAAAAGATAGCAGCGTGCTAGAGCTGCCAGTAGACCGTACAAGACCGCCTATCCAAACGTTTCAAGGAGGGAGCCTAAAACTACAAATTCCCTCTTCCCTTTCACATGCTATAAAAGCGCTGAGCGAGCAAGAAAATGCCACATTGTATATGGTCATGATCACCGCGTTAAAGATATTGCTGCACCGTTACAGCGGGCAAAATGATATCCGGGTGGGTGTGCCCGTAGCGAACCGCAACCGCGTGGAAATGGAGAATCTGGTCGGCTTTTTTGTAAATACGTTGGTCCTCAAAACAGATGTTTCCGGCAATCGTAGCTTTAGAGAGCTGTTGTCACGTGTGAGAGAAACAGCGAACAGCGCATACAGGCATCAAGATGTACCGTTTGAACGACTGGTGGATGAATTGCAGCCTGAGCGTAATATGAGTCAAAACCCACTGTTTGAAGTCTGCTTTGTATTGCAGAACTTTCCTATGCCGAAAAAATCGGACATGTCTGCATTAGGCTTTTCCTTGGTCAAATTTGAAGAGTTCCGTAACAACACATCCAAGTTTGACCTCTGGATTCAGGTCGTAGAAAAAGGGGATATCCTTGACTTAGACGTTGAGTTCAATTCGGATATTTTTAATGAATCGACAATCAGTCGTATGTTAGAAAGCTTTACAATCGTGCTGGCAGGTATTGTCACGAATCCGAACCAGCCGATTTCAGATTTGCCGATTTTGACCGCTGCTGAAGAGCAAAAGCTGTTGGTTGAATGGAACGATACGAAGACGTACTACCCACAGCAAGATAGGTGCCTTCATGAAATTATTGAAGCGCAGGCTGCAAAAACTCCAGATGCGCCAGCCGTTATTTTTGAAGAGGCGCCACTCACTTACAAGGAATTGGATCAACGGGCGAATCAACTGGCTAACTATCTCCGAAAACAGGGCGTAAGAGCGGAAACGCTTGTGGGCATTTATATGGAGCGCTCCTTTGAGATGATCATTGGGCTGTTAGGTATCCTCAAAGCAGGCGGCGCCTACGTTCCCCTAGATCCAAGCTATCCGCAAGATCGGGTTGCCTTTATGATCACGGATGCGAATCCTTCTTTCCTCTTGACTGCGGAGGGGCTGAAGAACACACTCCCTGAATACGATGGACAACTAATTTGCCTCGATTCAGATTGGGAGACAATCAGCATGGAGAGCCATGTGGCGCCTGCAAGTGGAGTCAACAGCGATAATTTGGCGTACATGATTTACACCTCAGGTTCTACTGGTAAGCCAAAAGGTGCGATGAATGCCCATCGCGGTATCGTCAACCGACTTTTATGGATGCAGGAACAATATCAATTGAATGAAACCGATCGGGTAATGCAAAAGACACCTTTCAGCTTTGATGTGTCGGTGTGGGAATTTTTCTGGCCGTTAATGACGGGCGCCTGCATGGTAGTAGCTCGTCCAGAAGGTCACAAAGATACGACCTATCTGGCACGCCTGATTAAAAAAGAGAAAATCACCACCATGCACTTTGTTCCTTCGATGCTTCAAGTATTCCTGGAGGAGACGGAAATTAGCGGCTGCGATACGCTGCGACGAGTCATTTGCAGTGGGGAAGCCTTATCTTATTCAACACAGGAGCGCTTCTTCGAGTGTCTCGATGCGGAATTGCACAACCTCTATGGCCCTACAGAAGCGGCGATTGATGTCACGTACTGGGCATGTCAAAAAGGAAGTAAGCTTAGATCCGTGCCGATTGGACGCCCTGTGGCGAACACCCAAATTTATCTGTTAGACGAGCACCTAAATCCTGTTCCCGTCGGTGTTGCTGGAGAACTGCACATCGGTGGTGTGCAACTGGCTCGCGGATACTATAACCGACCTGAGCTGACAGAAGAAAAATTCATCCCTGATCCATTCAGCAATAAAGAGGGAGCACGCCTTTATAAAACAGGTGACTTGGCACGTTACATGTCGGATGGAACAATCGAGTATTTGGGCCGCATTGATTTTATGGTCAAATTAAGAGGGTTCCGTATCGAGCTGGGTGAGATTGAAGCTGTATTAGATGAACATCCACATGTACAAAAAGCGGCTGTGATCGTTCATGAATCTGAGCAGAGACCAGGGCATAAGCAGTTGGTATCTTATATCGTGCCAGATTCACAGTCCAAGGAAAAACTGAAAAAGGCACCAGAAGAAGAAGCACTTCCTGCGGAACAGGTATCAGAATGGCAGGATGTCTTTGATAAAGCCTATGATGATGAAAATAAATATGAGGCCGATTTCAACATTACCAGCTGGAACAGCAGTTATACGGGTCAGCCTCTTTTAGCGGAAGAAATGCGTGAATGGGTCAATTCGACGGTTGATCGTATCCTTGCCTTGCAACCGAAAAAGGTACTCGAAATCGGGTGCGGAACAGGCCTGTTGTTATCCCGAATTGCGCCTCATTGTGAACAATATTGGGGAACGGATTTTTCGTCGATGGCGTTGGATTATATTACTGCGAATCTGATCAACCAAAGAGAGGATTTATCCAATGTCACCCTGCGTAAGAGCTATGCGGATGATTTTAGTGGACTAAAGGGACAGAAGTTCGATGTGATCGTGCTCAACTCTGTGGTGCAGTATTTCCCAGATGCGAACTACTTGTTGGATGTGCTGAAAAAGGCCATACACTCCATGAATGACAAAGGATCAATTTTTGTCGGTGATGTTCGTAATCTTTCTTTACTGCAAACCTTCCTCACTGAGGTAGAGATGGAAAAGTCACCGGCGACGTTGACCACCGATCAATTGCGGCGCCGCGTGCAGAAGCGAATGAGACAAGAGCAGGAGCTGGTTATAGATCCTGCCTTTTTCTATGCGCTTCAAGCGCAGCTGCATCAGATCAGCCATGTAGAAATCAAGTTGAAGCGTGGAAGTCATCATAATGAATTAACTCGCTATCGCTATGATGTGATTCTTCATCTCGGCAAAAAAGTGCAGCCGATTGAGGATTTTTCATGGCTGGATTGGCATGAGGAGCGATTCCAAAATATTGATGGACTTCGTCAAATCATGACCAAGTATAAACCGCAAATCTTAGGTCTTACGAATATCCCTAATCTGCGGTTGGACAGGGCGAATCGATACCAGTCATTGCTTGCTGACAGAGATGTTCTCAAAACGGTGGAAGAACTGAGAACAGATCAGTACCATCCAGGTACTGGAATAGACCCTGAGGAGCTTTGGAAGTTGGGCGCTGAGTTACGATAC
Organism: Brevibacillus sp. BC25; assembly: GCF_000282075.1. Classification (NCBI taxonomy): domain Bacteria; kingdom Bacillati; phylum Bacillota; class Bacilli; order Caryophanales; family Paenibacillaceae; genus Brevibacillus; species Brevibacillus sp. BC25. The sequence goes on along the minus strand of NZ_AKIX01000013.1, from coordinate 4,638 downwards.
AGTGTGGATATCGCTTGGATGGGTGATAGAGAGGATGGCAGCTATGAAGCTGTGCTCAGACCTGAGCATTTACTAGAAAAAAGACAGCGTAACACAGTGGTCACCGCGTGGCACCGTCCAGCGAAAAACAACCAGCCGATCGAAACGTATGCGAACGATCCTTTGACAGACAGAGTTGCTCGCCAGTTCATTCCAGAGCTGCGCAGTTATTTACGGGATAAGCTGCCAGATTACATGGTTCCGTCTATCTTTGAGTTTATCAGGGAAATGCCAGTGAACATGAATGGAAAATTGGATCGCAAAGCGCTTCCAGCTCCGCTTATGGAAGTGCCAGAGATGGAAGGAGATTTTGTACCACCGAAGACGGAGACGGAAAAAATTCTTGCCGATGTCTGGGCTGAAATATTGGGCTTGGATAAGGTTGGCATACATAATAGCTTCTTCGGATTGGGTGGCGACTCCATTCATACTATTCGAGTGGTTGCAAGAGCAAAACAACACGGTTTGGAATTGACTCCACAGCAAATTTTCCAATTCCAGACCATAGCTGAACTGGCAGAGGTTGCAGGTGAGGCTTCCACGCAAAGTGCGAAGCGAACGGCAACAGTAGTAGAGTTACCAACTCTTGAGAAACATCAGCTGGAAAGGATAAAAGTAGACAACCCATACATGGAGGATGTATATCCGCTGACGATTATGCAAGAGAATATGCTTTATCGATACAAACATCATCCAGAGCCTGGTTTGAATGTGGTTCATCATGCTTTTCGCATAGAGGGTGGTCCTTTCCATGTATCTGCTTTTGCGCAGGCATGGCAGCATCTCATCCAACAATTCCCTGCCTTGCGAACCTCCTTTATCTGGGAAGAGCTGGATGAACCGATGCAGATCGTGCATGAGAAAGTGGATATCCACATCAAACAGGAAGATTGGCGTGGCATTCCGGAAGAAAATCAACATGAACAATTGCAATCCTATATTCAAAAGCTGAGACAACAAGGATTTGAGATGGGCCAAGCACCACATGCGCATCTTGCTCTGCTTCAAGTAGGAGAGGATGTCTACTACTTTATTTATGTCTTCAACCTGATGTTGCAGGATGGCTGGAGTTATACGTTGATCGTTAAAAGACTATTCGAATATTATCAAGCGTTTTCCCAAGGGAAGGCGATTGATATTGTGCCTGTATATCCTTATCGGGATTATGTTGCGCTACAAAAACAGCAGGACTTAACGGATGCTGAGCTGTTTTGGAAGAAGAATCTGAAAGGATTGACCAGCTCCACTCTTGAATGGGCGCAAGCGAGCAGGAAGAATATTTCTGCCGAAGAGCCTCCCTATTCTCAAGAAAGGTTCATCGTATCGCCAGAAGTCTCCTCGGCGCTGTTATCCTTGTCCAAGAAGTACCATCTGACGCCATATACATTGGTACAAGGGGCTTGGGCATTGCTGCTCCATCATTACAGCGGCAAGGAAGACGTTGTTTTTGGTACGATCTTCTCCGGCCGCAGCATAGCGATGATGGAAGTCGAGCATTCTGTCGGGCTTTTCTTCAATATTCTGCCCATTCGCGTGAGCATCGAGCAAAACATGAGGTTCTTGTCTTGGCTCCAAAACATGCAATCCAAGGTAGTAGAGACGAGTCAGTACGAATACACACCGCTGAAAAATATATACGAGTGGTGCGATATTCCACGAGATCGGCTTTTATTTGACAGTTATCTGGTAAGCGAACAGCTTCCAGATTTCTCTTCCGTATTTAGAGGATTTAATGATGTCCTCGGCGCTACCATTTATGATTCAATCGCTCAGACGGAGCATCCATTACGAGTGGAAATCCTTTTCTATGAACAAGTGCTGGTCCTGCATATCAACTACTATCGACGTTTCTTCAACGATAAGGAGATTAGCAGTATGCTGCAGCACTTGAATGCTCTTTTAGAAGGATTGGTAGCGAACCCTGAGCAAAAGGTAAGCGAGTTAGTCAATGCGATAACGTTTCATCCCCAACACTAAATTTGCGAACAAGAGGAGAGGTTACTATGTGTGGAATTGTGGGATGGCTTGACTGGGATGACGATTTGTCATCCCAGCATGCTATTTTGCACAAAATGGCTCAAGCGATCCAACACCGAGGGCCAGACGAAGAGGGATATTGGTTGTCACCTCGTGCAGCGATTGCGCATCGGCGCCTGATCGTGATCGACCCAGAAGGCGGCAAGCAGCCAATGATCTACCGAGAAGGAGATCAGACGTGTGTCTTATCGTTTAATGGTGAAATCTACAATTATTTGGAACTGCGCCGCCAGTTAGAGATGCTTGGACACTCCTTCCAAAGCAATTCTGACACGGAAGTATTACTGCACGCATTTTTGGAATGGAGAGAGGAATGTGTCCGTCATCTCAATGGAATTTTTGCATTCGCTATTTGGGACGAAAAAAATCATCGCTTGTTTTTAGCGCGTGACCACTTAGGTGTAAAACCATTATTTTATTGCCAACGAGGGAGCTCGTTCTTATTTGGCTCCGAACTGAAAGCCTTGCTTGCCCATCCAAAAGTGAAGCCTGAAGTAGAAGCGGATGGGTTAGCAGATATTATCGGACTCGGTCCGGCGAGAACGCCTGGATTTGGCATTTTCCGCAATGTAAATGAGGTTCGAGCTGGACATTGTGCAACAGTCACGAAGGATCAAATCAGGACAAGGCCATACTGGAAACTTGAGAGCAAGGTGCATACCGATGATATGGATACAACGACAGAAAGAATACGCGCCCTGTTACATGACACGGTACAACGCCAGTTAATCTCTGACCTGCCGCTGGTTAGTATGCTGTCTGGCGGTTTGGACTCTAGTGGCTTGGTGGCTTTAGCTGCTGAAGAGCTTCGTAAAAAAGGGAAGACGTTGCAAACCTATTCGGTTGATTTTGTTGACAATGATCAGCATTTTGAAGAAGGGTTGCTGCATATTAGCTTGGATGCGCCATGGGCAAAATCAGTCTCAGAGCATGTACAAACGAGGCATCAAGAGATTACCTTCAACGCTCAAGATCTGATTACTCATTTTCATATGCCGTTGAGAGCGCGTGATCTACCGGGATTAGGGGAGACGGATACCTCGCTCTATTTGTTCTGCCGGGAAATGAAGAAAAAAGCGACTGTCTCGCTATCAGGTGAATCGGCAGACGAAGTGTTTAACGGGTATCCTTGGTTTCAGAAGGAGAAATTCTTGAATTCAGGAAAATTCCCTTGGATGGAGCATGACGGGTGGAGTTCCTTTTTAAACGAAGAAGCCATCGAAAAGATTCGCCCACAAGAATATCTTCGCAGGCGGTATGAAGAAGGGATTGCTGAGGTACACCCTTTGGAAGGGGAGACAGCATTGGAAGCTCAACAGCGCAAAATGTCGTACCTCTTTATCACGCGTTTTCTTCCGTTGCTATTGGATCGCAAGGATCGAATGAGCATGTATACGGGGTTTGAAGTACGTGTTCCTTATTGTGATTACCGTCTGGTTGAATATTTATGGAATGTTCCATGGAAAGTAAAAAATATTGATCAAATCGAAAAAGGCTTGCTTCGCAGAGCGTACAAAGGATATTTGCCGCATGAAGTATTGTACCGCAACAAAAGCGCATATCCGATGACCTATCACCCAGAGTATTACCATGCGATTTTGGACCATATGAAACAAATTTTAGCGAACCCTAGCTCGCCTCTACTACCATTGATTAATAAGTCTGTGATCCAATTTGTACTGGATGGAAAAGCACCTATGAATCTAGCTCAATCAACGAAGCTGATCGAATACCTTGTCCAGATAAATATGTGGTTAGAGGAATACAAGGTTTCCATTCGATAGAAGCCCTAAGATTTGCTGATAAAAAGGACAGTCAGGATGTTTTTTTCCTGACTGTTTTTCTTTCAAAAATTGTAGTTGAAGGGATGTGTAGTAAATGAATATCAGTGAGGTCAATCAGAATATGGCAATCCCACAACGACTGCCTGCAAACGGAAGTGACAGGTTTAATTACATGGTCAGCTATCTTTCCGATTGCCAACTTCAAATGGTGCTGGAAATGGACGGACATGTGAAGCAACAGCGATTGCTTCAAGCGATGGAGGCAAGCACCATTGCGGAACCTATTATTGGTTGCCGCTTTATAAAAGATCCAGTCCGCCCCTATTGGGAGCGACGCAGCGATTTGGAGTCAAGCGGTTGGTGTTCCTTGCAACTTCTCAGTGAATCCGATTCCGAAGAGAAAGCCATACAGGAGTGGCTGTCGAGCCCAATAGACATCGATGCTGATGCGATGGTCAAAATTTGTATTCTACGGACCTCGACCAAAGATATCATTTGCATCAAATTGAATCATTTATGCAGTGATGGTGCAGGATTGATAGAGTATGTTCACTTGTTAGCTTCGCTATATAGTGAGCTTGCCAAAAACCCTCGCTACGTTCCCAAGTCAAACCCTGTGGGCAGGGATCAGGGCCGTTTGTTCAAGGAGATGGGTATCCCAAATGGCGGGATGCCGCAAGCTCCAGAACCGCAGGGACCAACACTTCCTTTTACGCCTGGAGAAGCAGCTAAAAGGAGACAAGCCATTCGCAGAATACCGCGCGAAGAGTGGCTGGGG
>NZ_AKIX01000012.1:0-64056 GCF_000282075.1 Brevibacillus sp. BC25 | reverse complement strand
AAGCGGCGGGGTTTACAGCCACGTAATCGCTACCTTTGAAAACAACAAACCAGCCGTGATTTTTGGTGAAAAGGAAAACGAAGGAATCCGTTACGAGGGGAAATTCGTAGATGGCTTTAAAGTAGAGGGCAAAGGCTCCCACCTGGAGAAGCCGCTGACGCTTGACGTAAGTGCCAACCAGGATGTGTACGTAGCTGCCAAGCTGTATGACAAAGCAGGCAAAGTACAGCCAACAGAAGATGCTGTTTCTGTATTTTCCTATCCATTTGGTTCTTTGACTCCAGTCGATATGGATGCGAACGGTACATTTGAGCTGGTAGGGGAGCAACGACTTGTAGGTATGAACAACACAGATACCGTTTCCCGCATCAACTCCGTATGGGGCTACCAAGGTGACGGCAAATGGAATCCATGGGAAGTAGAGTATTCTACTTTCTTGAAAAAACACCCAGGTGAAGCGATCAACACGATGATTGAAAAGTAATAATTGTAGAGCTTGATACGCAGCCTCCTTTTCATGACGGAAATGAAAAAGGAGGCTGGTTTTCGTTGCCAGCGAATGGTTCTACCAACCGACTTTTTCTCATATGGATTTTGGGTACAGGGGTAACCAAAGGAGGAAAAGCGGATGGACCAACCGATTGCTCGCTACTACGAGTTGAAGGAAATTCAAAAGCAGGTAGAGGAAGAGTTGAACGAGCTGCGGAGTAAACTAATTGAAGCTTACAGCGAAGCAGGGAGCGCAGAGGAAGGCGAATACAAGCTGCTGATCTCTTATCAGGAGCGGCGAGAATACAACGATGACCGTCTTTACAACGCCTTGCCAGATCCTTCGCTTTGGCGCCTCATGTCGAAGGCGGATACAGGGAAAATCTCCAGTCTGCTCAAGCTGAATGTCATTCAAGAGAAGGTACTGGCAGACACCTTTGAACCGAAAAAAGTACCTGTTTTACGTGTCCAAAAGCGATAAACCAGCAGAATAAGAAAACCGTCAGGATTAATCTTGACGGTTTTTTACGTTCTAAGAATTATCTTGTATAATGGGATGATATTGCCAATTTCTAATTTTTCCTTACTTTTCTCTATCATCTGAGAGGAGGATCGTGCAGATGAAAGTCTTATTTTGCAGCCAGCCATTTCAAGAAAACAAAGTCGATGAAACCTACGAATATGAGTATACGTGTGCAAAACAACTCGGCTTGGACATTCATCTGATCAGCTTGGAACAACTGATCTACCATGACAACCCGTTAGCGGCTGTGAAACAAATACAACCCGCTCCTGAAAAAGTAACGGCTATCTACAGGGGATGGATGCTAAAACCGTTCCTGTACCAAAAATTGTACGACGCCCTGCTAGCCAAAAATATAGAGTTAATCAATACACCCGAAAAGTACGTGCATTGCCATTACCTGCCTGAATCCTATGAAGTCATTAAAGATTTCACACCGCTTTCGGTCTGGTTGCACAAAGAAGAGATAGACGCGTCATTTGAAAACGTGCATCGGATCGTAAATAGATTTGGACAGGCTCCGATCATGATCAAAGATTATGTAAAATCTCGAAAGCACGATTGGAATGAGGCTTGCTATATTCCCGATGCTTCCGATAAAGAAAAGGTACAGCAAGTGACCAGTCGATTTTTGGAGCTGCAGCAGGATGAGTTGAATGAGGGAGTCGTCTTTCGGGAATTTGTGAAGCTTCAATTTTTGACCCATCACTCGCAGAGCAACATGCCATTATCCCAGGAATATCGCGTTTTCTTTTTGGATGGGGAACCCATGTACATGGAAAATTACTGGGAGGAAGGACAATATGACGATACGCCGCCAAACCTCCAGCCATTTTTAGAGGTAGCCAAAAAAATCAAGAGCCGCTTTTTTACCATGGACATCGCCAAGCTGGAAAATGGCTCGTGGACCATCCTGGAGCTAGGGGATGCACAGGTGTCTGCTCTGCTTGAACAGGCTGACAGATTTGAATTTTTCACAAAGCTAAAAAGAAATCTTTCATAGAAAGAGGTATCTCCCCATGAAAATAGGCTTGGCTCAGACGAGGTTTCCCCAATCAGCGGCGGAGGGGCTCGCGATTATCAAGCAGCAGATGATCAACGCTGCGCGAAATAATTGCGATCTGATTTGCTTTCCTGAATCGGTGATTCCAGGGCTGCGCGGTGTAGGCTATGAAGTGGAAGCATACGATCATGAGGTACAATACAGAGCTTTGGAAGAGATTCGTGCTCTGGCGAAGGAGCGCCAACTCGCCGTCATTTTACCGATGGAATGGAAGGATGAGCGCGGCTATCATCTAGTCGCCTTTGTTGTGGGGAAACAGGGCGAAGATCTTGGGCTACAAATCAAAAATCAGATCGATCCAAATGAGGATCAGTTTGACTATGTCCCGGGCGAAGGGCGCCATTTGTCTACGATAGAGGATGTGTCGTTTGGCATTGTCATCTGCCATGAAGGATGGCGATATCCAGAGACGGTACGGTGGGCGGCACGCCGCGGGGCGAGCATCGTTTTCCATCCGATGTTTACAGGGGAAGTCAGCAATCCCGATTTTTACAAAGGGGCAATGGTTTGCCGAAGCTTGGAAAACAACATCTACTTCGCCAGCGTGAACTACGCGATTCCGCATCAACAAGTGACGACGGCTTTGATTTCGCCTACGGGGGAACAGCTGTGTGTGGCGGCTCCAGGGGGCGAAGAGCTACTTGTGTATGAGATTGATCCTGCTAAAGCTACGCGATTATTGGCCCAGCGCTTCCAGCCTGAGTTGGTTGAATAGGAAGGGAAAAAGCTGACGCCCATACTATCCCGACATCAGCTTTTTTGCCAGTTTACATCTCCTTATCCACATAACGTCCATACTTGGGGACAGCTACTTGATCAAACTTCGCAGCCAATTGGACCAATCCATCGGCCAACTCCTCGCCATACATAGGTGGACCGTGACCAGTGATTGCATACGCAGGGGCGAGAGTGGCAAGCTTTTCGACGGATTCCCGAGCTGCCTGCCAATCGGTTGTAAGATAAACAGGAGGACCGGTCAATTGCTTTTGCTGGGTAACGACTTGATACAACGAGTCCTGCTTCACCGTAACAAAAGCGTCACCTGCGAGGAGAATTCTGTCTTCATCACGAAAGAAGGAAATGTGCCCAAGCGAATGGCCAGGTGTATGTATCCAGCGCCAGCCAGGCATTCCGGGAACGCTCCCATCTTCGGGCAAAGGAAGAACATGGCTGCCCAAATCGATTGGCTCATTTGGAAACAACGGCGACAGCTTCGCAAGTAGCCCGCCCTCAACAGTTCCATCTGGCTCTGAATAGCATTTTTGGCCTGTCAAATAAGGGATTTCTAGCGGATGGGCATAGACGGGAACCTTCCACGCTTTTACGAGCTCGATGACTGCCCCGACATGATCGAAATGACCGTGAGTAAGCAAGATGGCTCTCGGCTTGGCTTCCTCACCAAAGCGCTCCCGGGCAATCTCGATGATTTGTTCCGCCGATTGTGGCATCCCCGCATCTACCAGAACCCATGATTTTGAATCCCCGACCAGCGCGATGTTCACAATTTGAATGGTGTAGCATTCTACATCTGGTCTGACTGACTCTTCGACTCCGCTTCGAAAGGAAGTCATTGGCATGTAATTGTCAGCCAGCGTATCTCTCATATCCTCATATGTGTTTGGTTCCACTAAAAAACCTCCAAGCTGGTTTCTCCGGTCTACGATATTATGCCGATTCAGCTTGGAGATTATATACATAAAGAAAACCTGTTAGACCATCCGGTCAACAGGCTTGTGCACTATCCCATATGCTTTTTGTACATCCATAGCTGACCGCTCTTGATGACACGAGCCATCTGACCGACCAGAGACATTTTCCCCATGCTGGCAAAGCCTTCCTTTTTGCCGAGGGAACCGAGGAAGCCTTTGTGCTTGAGAGCAGGCAATGAAGCTGGATACTCCTCGCCTTTGATGTCTTTTTTCAACATCAAGGCAACTTGCTCGCCTTGGATCTCAGCGGTTTGTGCACTCGGCGCGATGATGGTGCTTGCACAGTCACCTACCACGTACACGTTCGTATGGGATGGGATTTGATGATACTGATTTAATTTGGCGCGTCCGATGTTGTCTGTTTCGATCGGCAGAGAGCGCACGATTTTGTTCGCTTGAATACCTGCTGTCCATACGATAACATCACTTTCAACAGGCTGGTTGTGGTTGTACACGATCCCTTGCTCGATGCTAGTGACATTCGCCATGGAAACAAGCTGTACATCGTGTTCAATGAACCATTGAGAAGCATATTCCTGAAGCTTTTTCGGGAATGGGCTCAAAATGTTTTGACCGCGGTCGATGATGCGTACATTCAGGTCGGGACGGCTCTCGCGCAGTTCAGCAGCCATTTCCACTCCGGAAAGACCACCGCCCACAACGCTAACCGTGCCGTATGGGTTCACATTATTGATTGCCATGTATGTGTTGCGAGTAGCTCCCATGGTTTGAATTGAACATGTAAATTGATCAGCACCAGGGATATCATGGTAACGATCCTCACAACCCAATCCGATTACAAGCCAATCGTAGGAGAGGGTGTCCCCGTTAGCAAAATTGACGACCTGCTCGTCCAATTCCACGCCAGCAATTTCACCGTATTTGACGGTCAGGCGTGGATCGTTTGGAAAATTAACACGCAGGTGAGATTCCGGTGTAGTACCTGCCGCCAGAGCGTAATACTCTGTTTTCAAGCCATGAAACGGCATACGGTCTACGAGGGTTATAAACACGTCATCTGGTAAATCAGGGGACAGGACTCGCTCAATAATACGAAGACCCCCGTATCCTCCTCCAAGGATCACAAGTCGTTTCATAGAAGGTCTAGTCCTTTCTTCTGTCCGTTTTTTACAGCACCCACTCTATTTTTAGTCTCTTTCACTAAAAATGCAAGCAGAATCTTTTTCCCGTTTTCTCCGCTGGATTTTTATCAAAGTCGCGGTACAATAAAGTACGTGATGATGTCGAAATAATCGGTAGGTGACAATAAATGAAACCACTAGTAGAATTTTGCGCGAGCAATGTTTCCTCCTATACGCAATCCGTCGTGGATACATTGGAAAATGATCCTGATCTGGATGTGGACGTACTCGAGTACGGATGTCTGGGGTATTGCGGAGAATGCTACATGGAGCCATTCGCGCTCGTAAACGGCACATTGGTACAAGCTCCAACAGCAGATGAATTACTGGTGAAAATCAAGAATAAATTACGGGAGGAAGAAGAGCTGCTGGATGCAGACTTTCCTCTGTAGGTTGTTCTCTTAGGATGTTCATTGGGGAGCATGATCAACCGTGCACGTATCAAAATAGTAAAGCTGATGCCCAAGTGAATTGGAGCATCAGCTTTTTTTTATGGATTAATGTTCTTTGATCACGTTATAGAAGGTATCGCGTTCCAGCGCGCGTTTTCCTGCGCCTTTGATCAACCAAACCAACTCATCTACAGTCAGAGCTTGCTGGGTAAGTGCACCGGCTGAGTGGCTGATGCGCTCCTCGATCAAGGTTCCGTGAGCATCGGAAATACCCATTTGCAGAGAAAGCTGTGTAAGCTGGGTACCGATGTTGATGAAGTATGCTTTGACATGCTGGAAGTTATCGAGCATCAGACGGCTGATCGCCATTGTTTTCAAATCATCAATGGCAGAGTTGCGGCGTTTGATGCCAGCTGTTGCTTGGATCGGTTGAACTGCCAATGGAATGAATACCATGAAGCCGTTTGTGTCATCTTGCAGCTCGCGCAGGCGGAGCATGTGGATCACACGCTCTTCCAATGTCTCGATGGAGCCGTACAGCATGGTGGTATGTGTTTTCAAGCCCAACTCATGAGCCGTACGGTGTACTTGCAGGTACATGTCAGTACTTGCTTTTTCCGGGCTCATTTTCATACGATAGCGCTCAGTCAAAATCTCAGCGCCACCACCAGTAAGGCTTTGGAGACCAGCTTTCATCAGCTCTTGCAAAACCTCGCGGATGGATAGACCAGAAATGCGGGAGAAGAACTCAATCTCCGCACCTGTGTACGATTTAATCGTCACATCCGGGTACGCTTTTCTCAAGGTACGAAGGGTGTCGAGGTAGTATTCAAATGGCTTGTGCTGGTTATGTCCGCCAACGATATGGAATTCACGGATACCCGGATGGAAGCGAGTTTCTACATAATGAAGCAACTCTTCCATGCTCATCGTGTAGGCACCTTCATCTCCTTCATCGCGGCGGAAGCCACAGAATCTGCAATGAGCTTCACATACGTTCGTTGGGTTGATGTACAGATTTTGCAAAAAGTAAACGTTATCCTGATTCTTGCGATAGTTAACAACGTTAGCCAATTGTCCAATCGTCAAAAGATCGTTGGAATTAAAAAGGGTGACACCGTCTTCCAAGGTAAGTCTTTCGCCATGCATGACTTTTTCTGCGATTCCGGCGAGAGATTTGTCTTGTATGGCAATCGTTTCAAGCGCCATTCCAAACACTTCCTTTCAAAGTCAATGGTTCTTAGATGAAAGAGCTTTAATCCAGTCGTACCCAATCGATATTCGTTCCATGGGAGTGGAAAGCTCTTAGGAATAAAGTGAATCTCGGGCAACAAGAGCACCTATATTATAAACCTCTTGGTAAGTACGAACAATATCATAAGTTCTCCAACTCTACACTCGGCTCCTCTTCGCCCGATTTTCCCACTCCATTGCTCATGAAAAGCCGTTATTTCTTTGTGTGAAATATTGTAAAAAACTAACAAATATCGGCATTAAATGGGGAAAGTAGGAATTTTTCGTTTGCGAAATTCTAGCTGTTCTTGTAAAATATAGTAAGAAAGCCTGATCTATTATTAGGAGGAGCTTCAAATGCGGGACGTTTTGCTCAAGAAAATCGAACTCCTTCGACAGCGTATGGTAAATATGGGGTTAGAGTTTGGGTTAGATCATCCAGATGTCCTAGAATACAGTATACAAATTGATCAACTACACAACGAACTGAACCAGATCGATCATAGTCTGTCTAAGGCAGAGAGCCGGAAGAAATCGTATAGATTTTATCTAATGGAAAATAATGCACATTTTGCATAGGAAGGGGAAACCCTTCTTTTTTATTTGTAAAGAGAGAATGAGCACGTAAAGTGCAGGGGAAGCTTGTGGGAAGAAGCGTTTCTTAGTAAACTGAATATACTGGTTGTAACAAGTGCAGGAATAATGAGCCTGTGAAGGAGGGAAAGAAGCATGATTACATTGACAGAGCGCGCCAGTCTGAAAGTAAAAGAAATGCTGGCAGCAGAAGGCAAGCCCGATGTGTTTTTGCGGGTAGGTGTCAGAACAGGTGGTTGCAGCGGCTTTACCTACGGGATGGGCTGGGACGAAGAGATGAAAGAAGGCGACGAGACCTTCGAGCAAAACGGTGTGAAGATTGTTGTCGATAAGGACAGCTACCCATACATTAAAGGTACAGAGATCGATTTCAAGGAATCGATGATGGGCGGAGGCTTCTCCATCGAGAATCCGAATGCAGTTGCTTCTTGTGGCTGTGGCTCTTCGTTTAAGACGGCACTCGCTGAAGGCAAAGCGGAGAAATGTGACGACTAAGGCCTTTTGCTAGTATTTGGTGAATAAGACTAATAGAGACCTCTTTGACTTGTGCGGAAATTTCGCATGAGTGGAAGAGGTTTTTTTGTTGAGAGTATTCGGATGAAAATTTCCAAATCGTGTCACAAAATGACGTCTTTGTTTGTTATACGTGCGAATCGGAGGTGAGAGGGCTTGGATCATAACGAAATGGAGCAAGCGCTAAAGGAGGTCAGAGCGGGGGATATCGACCAATTTGGTTTGATCATCGACGCGATGCAAAAACCGTTGTTCGTGTACTGCTATCACATGCTGGGACACCGACAGGAAGCGGAGGATGCAGTCCAGGAGGTTTTCTTGAAAGCATTCGAGCAGCTGGATAGCTATCGGCACACCGTTTCTTTTTCGGCATGGATGTATAAGATTGCGTATCATCATTGTCTGAACCTCTTAAACAGAGCGAAGCTGAATCGCGTGGTCACTTTTTTGCGAGCGGGGATTCAGACGGTCAGTCGCCATGAGGGTGAAAAGAAGATAGAAGATACCGAGTATTTGAACACCCCTCTTCATGTGGCCATTTCAAAGCTATCTGTAAAGGAGCGCAATCTCCTGATTTTGCGTGTGGTGGAAGACCGAAGCTACGATGAGCTGGCCTTGTTGTTTGATACGAAGCCAGCTACGCTGCGAAAACAGTATGAACGTGCATTGAAAAAGTGCAAATCCTACATGCTCCAGAATGAAGGCGGTGATAGACATGACTCGATCTCAGCAACCCGATGATTGGAAACAACAGTTAACCGCCGCCGCCGATGATTTCGATGTCAAGGAACAGGTCCTTCAAAAAATCAAGGAACAAAAAATGAGGTCGGAGGGGAAGCAAGTGAAAAAAAGATTGGGATTACTTGTCGCGGCGATTCTTGTGTTTGGGGGAACATCCGCTTATGCAGCCATGAAGGTATACGAATTGAAGAATGAAAAAGGGGAATCCGTTGTAAAAGTGCAGCAGACAGCTACTCCACAACCGCAAAGTAGTGCGGAAAGTATAAAAACCTTTGAGGATGCAAGAAATTCGCTTAAGCCAGGCGAAGGAGCAGCCGTATATATGGTTGGCCCGGACAATCCGAAAAAACGTGTTTCCTTCACCTATATTCCTGTTATTCATGAATCCACACCACCGCTTCAGAAAGAAGTGGGGAGCTTTTATGAGGTACCAGATGAGCTCGCGGGTGGCTACAAATTTGTAAATGGGCATGTAAACTACCCATTTGATTATAGCCAACCAGAGTTATTCGAAGAAATGTACAAGGAGGCAGAGAAGGAGAAGAAACAAATCGTCGTGCGAAAGGTATCTCCTAAGCCAAAATTTGATAGAGTCTATACGTTGTACAAAGGAAGTGAAGGAAAAGAGAGGGAAGGGGACGTATACATCGCCATCACGAACTTTGAAGGTTTGAAATGGATCGAAGAAGAAGCAGGACAGGATGCTATCGTAGAAAAAGTGAAAGTGCAACATTATGAGGGACTGTATATAGCTGGCAAGCTAATGGATGGAACCGAAGAGAAAGTCGTAAAGGTCTATCAAGAGGACAAGAATAGACTCATCGAAGTGGTTGCCTTGAATCATGCTCTGACGAAAAAAGATTTACTGATGATTGCCGAGAAATTAAAATAGATACACCTGACCAAAAATGTAACATTTATCCAAACATACACGTACTTACGAGAGCAGCTCCTTTTTGGAGACTGCTCTTAGCTCACTTGTAGGCAAAAGCATGAGTAAGGAGTGAAGAAGTTGGCTGATGTTACGCAAGAACAAAAAGGCTTGCAGTGGCTATTGCTGGGGGCATTTGGGAGCGGCTTACTGTTTGACTGGATGTTTTACGGTAAAGGATTTGGCATCTCTTTTCTATTGTTCGTAATCGGCTTGTACGGTCTCTTTATTTGGCAGGCTAGGCAACGCATTCATATACGCTTTTCTCGAAAGCAAGTATTCGACTGGATATGGTCGCTTCCGATTTTTCTATTGGCCTTTACCTTTTTTCTATTTTCCAATCCACATTTTCACCTGTTCAACCTGTTACTGATCCCGTTTCTATTCGTGATCCAAACGATCCTGATCACCAAGCGCCATCAAGAGAAATGGTTCGAGGCAGGCTTTTTCATGGAGATGATGGAGACACTGCTTCTTTATACCCCGAAGAATACGCGCCTGCCATTTAGTCTGACAAAGGAATGGGTTAAGGGCAGGTTGAACCAAGAGAAGTATGGGGTGATGAAGAAGGTTTTCATCGGAATCGGCATCTCGGTGCCTCTATTAGTGATTGTACTCTCCTTGCTCTCGAATGCGGATAGTGTGTTTGGCCATTTTCTGGGTCAAATACCGCGAAGGATGATTGATGTCGATTCACTTGAAGCAATTTTTCGAATGATGCTAATCGGGCTCATTACGATCCTTGTGTTTGCTTACATGTATTCTCTTTTCGGGAAACGAGAAGAAGTAGTGGAATTGCCTGTACCCGGAGATGACCAAAAGATCGTCTGGGACGGAGTTATCCTTGTGACGATTCTGGCGATCATCAATATGGTGTACACAGCGTTTACATACATTCAGATATCGTATTTGTTCAGCGGGGCGAAGCGAGTTTTACCAGATGAATTGACGTACGCCGAGTATGCTAGAAATGGTTTCAATGAGCTGGTGACGGTCACCGTCATTAATTTCTTGATTCTCCTATGCACGATGCACTTTGCATCACGGGCAAAACCAATGCTCTACCGGATCATTCAAGTTCTGCTGAGTATGCTGACGATTTGTACGGGTTTCATGCTCGTGTCTGCCTATTTTCGCCTCTCGCTGTATGAGGATGCTTACGGGTATACGCATACGCGGCTGTTAGCTCACGTTTTCATGATATTTCTGTTTGTGCTGTTTATCATTGCTCTCTTGAAAATTTGGCGCGACCGTTTCTCCCTGATCAAGTATTACGCGATTGTGACACTAGTGAGTTACGTCATTCTGAATTACATCAATATGGACGTCATCATTGCCAAAAACAATGTACAGCGCTATCATGCGACTGGACACATCGACATCGAGTATTTGAGCGAGCTGTCTTATGACGCCATACCAGTGGTTATGGAGCTTGTGCGGGATAAAAAGGTAGAAGAGAGGTTTATGGAGATGCTGCAGGAGCGGAAAGAAATTTTGTATGAGGACAATAGCTGGCAGTCCTTTAATCTCTCGGAGTATCGGGCAAAGGCATATCTTCCATGAAATTAGAGACGGAGACGAGGTGATCTATCGTGTGTTCATCAATCGTTCCCCAATTCGTCACTGTTCGTTCACACGATCCCAGATTTTGGATTGATTTCATCGAGTAAGATGGAAGTGTAGAAAAAGAAGAAAGAAGGGGTCATTGTGAACAAGAAGTGGGGTCTGTTGGTTTCTTCAGTTGCATTGTCTGCAATGTTGATTACAGCATGCGGCGGAGGAAAGGATCAAGCTGCTAGCACGGATGCAGCGGCTCCTGCAGCGACTACTGGCACACAAGTGAATATCGAAGCTAGTAACTGGAAATTCAATCAAGAAACCTTTGAAGTAAAAGCTGGCGAAGAGTTCACGCTCAACTTTAAGTCGACAGAAGGCTTTCACGGTATTGGTATCCAAGGGCTGGATGTAGACCTCCAAAAAGATGGCAGCAAAACGATGAAAATCGATACAGCTGGTGAGTACACCATCTTTTGCAACGTGATTTGTGGACCGGACCATGGTAAAATGGTAGCAAAATTAGTCGTGAAATAATTCGATTCTCTTATTGGAATAAAACAACAAACAAGCACTTTGGCCTGCATAGCGGGTCAAGGTGTTTTTTCATTTCACAGGTGGGGACATACTACATGGGCAGCCACTCATCGAGTAAGGGAGGGAACCACATGTCCAAGCACAACAATAAAGACAAACGCCCAACAGAAGCATCTGCCGGCTCACGCAGCACTCCTCCGAAAACGGGAGAGAACACCGGGCATAATTTGCGGAAAGAAGATCGATCGTAGCATACAAGAGAGAAGCTAGCAGGCAAAAGTCCTCCCATAACGGAGGGCTTTTTTGCTTGTCATATACATGTTTTCGCGATTTTTGCACAAGGTAAGGAGGAAAAGTTTTCAAGTCGGTGATGCGATCCAAAAAGGAGATGAGTGACACTGGATAAGAAACACTACTACGTGACCTTGCAAGCAGGAACGACAGTGGCAGAAATCCGCGATGAAAAAGGCTCCGCCACGTACGATTTTGAGATCGAAGCGACCGATGTTCAAGTGGGCATGATGCGAGATTTGTTCAATAACTGCGTCCATGGGGATTTCATGATGTGGATGCATGGACATACGTTATGGTCTGACATGCCGGATCGGGACAACGACGAATACGATGACAACCTGAGGGCCATCTACCAACTCATTTATCAGTATGGCACCGAAAAAACAAAAAGTGATCTCGAGCAAATGGGCCTTGTAAAACTATTGGGGCTGGATAGAGAAGAGTTGCGTCCTTTTTAACGGACCAATCATAGACGTTATCTACCAGAAGGAGTGAAAAGTATGAAGATGTGGAAGCAAGGAATGATGACAACAGCGCTGGTAATGGGTCTCGCCATGCCAGGTGTTGCGTTGGCCCAAGAAGTATCAGCAACAGTTGCCCAGGTGATCAAACCGACTCACAGCCATGATGAGCATGGAGAGAAGCACATGAAGGTGCGACACAGCTCAAACAGAGGCGTTCATCAAAAAATGTACATGCTCTTGCTAGCGGAAAAATATGCACCAGATAGCGTGGTGAAATGGCAGGCAGCGTTTAAAGAACGCGATCGGTTAATGGGCGAGTTCGAGGCGCTGAGTGACGACCCGAAGTGGCAGGCGAAGCATGAAGAACGCAAGCAACTGATCAACAAGCTGAATGAACAAGTGAAAAAGGGCGAAATCACCAACGAACAGATGGAAAAGCAGTTCAAGGAATGGAAAGACAAAAACATGGGGCCAAAAGAAGAGCGTGACGCCCGAAAAGTTCGGATCGAGCAAATGAAAAAAACACACGAAGCTTTTGACTCGGCGATTGAATCTGGCGATACAGCCAAGATTAAGGAGTCACTTCAGCAAATGCTGGAACAAATGCAAGCAAACAATTCTCGCATGGCGGAAAAGCTGGCCATGAAGAAAAAATAACGTTTCGAACAAAAAAGGACGTGACCGACTTACTGGTACGCGTCCTTTTCCATATCTGTTACAAGCATAGCAGGGGTCCATTCATTCAGGAAGACCCTCTGTTCGGTTTGGCAGGAGGGACACCAGCCTGTATGGATGCATTGGTGGCGCGTACGATCTATGTAACCGTTGTCCATCTTGGCATCGTCTATCTCCCGGTATGGGCTGTAGCTCCCATAAAAGTCATACAGACGGCCTACATCTTGCAGAGCTTGACCGCACGTTGAACACGCTTGTCGGAGCGGCGTGAAGCCATTGCACACTGGGCACAGATGATTCAAAGCGTAATCGCCTCCTCGTTGCTTCTACTGTGCACGCCAACAAAAGCGGTTATGCAATGGAATTAAAAATCCCTGTCGCAGCCATCGGAGGCAACAACAGGGACCAAACATTTTTACGATTTGA
This sequence comes from Brevibacillus sp. BC25, assembly GCF_000282075.1. NCBI lineage: Bacteria > Bacillati > Bacillota > Bacilli > Caryophanales > Paenibacillaceae > Brevibacillus > Brevibacillus sp. BC25. The sequence continues at coordinate 50,776 of NZ_AKIX01000012.1, read as the reverse complement.
AGTTGTCCATGCTTGAAGAATGACCAGGCTGCAATTTGGCATCCGGATTAAAGTAGGAAACCGCGTTGTTGACAGCAGTAGGTGCTTCACCAAATCCGACAGCGATCAGCTTGACCTTACCAGGGTAGGTTGCGATGTCGCCTGCTGCGAAAATGCCTGGAATGTTTGATTCCATGCGGGTATCGACCACGATGGAGCCTTTTTCGAGCTCCAGCCCCCAGTTCTTGATCGGACCGAGAGAGGAGATGAAGCCGAAGTTGACAATGACTGCATCAACTTCCAGATCGATTTCTTCTTTTGTCGTGCAATGGGCCAGCGTGAGTTTTTCGATGCGCTCCTCGCCGTGCAAAGCTGCAATTTCATATGGTGTCGTGACGTTTACTTTGGAGGACATGAGCATTTCTACGCTGTGTTCATGTGCGCGGAACTTGTCTCTGCGATGGATGAGGTATACTTCTTTTGCGATAGGTTCTAGCATGAGGGACCAGTCTAGAGCGGAATCACCGCCGCCAATAACAGCTACACGCTGTCCCTTGAAGGAGTTCAGATCGGTAACAAAATAGTGCAGATTGGATTTTTCATATTTGACGGCATCTGGGTGTTCCAGCCTGCGAGGTTCGAACGCTCCTACCCCAGCAGTGATAATTACGGATTTGGAGTAGTGAGTGCCTTTGTCCGTTGTGATTTCAAACACATCGTCTACTTTTTTTACGACATTTTCCACTTTTTCTTCCAGACAAACGGTTTGCTGAAATTGGGAAATCTGATCTTTCAGATTATTGATCAAATCTTGTGCTAAAACCTTTGGAAATCCGGCTACATCATATATGTACTTCTCCGGATAAAGAGCGGATAACTGCCCACCTAACTGGGGCATGCTCTCAATGATTTTTACACTGGCCTGCCTCATCCCGCCGTAAAAAGCGGTAAATAACCCGGCAGGGCCGCCACCAATGATCGTAATGTCGTAGATTTGCTCGTCCTTTTGCAGAAAGTTCAATCCAAAGCACCTCCGAATTAATCGTAAGCGAACTCCTCAACCATTATAACCCATACAAGTAGAAAAAAAGGAGAGAAAATTCGAAAGATGATAGGCAGAAAAACCTTGCAAATCCAATCGGTTGCCGATAAGATGAGGATGACTGTAAAGAAATTGTCACATTTTTCTACGTCTGACTTTGTGCATTTTTTCACAGAGTGGTTCGGATGACATCACAGGGCAATAATTCCGATACTACACGGATCATGAAATGGGGCATCTTAATCTGTATCAGACCACGTGAAAAATAGCACAATCTTCCTTAAGTTACCATGAACAATGACATCATACATGATTGGAAGGGATACTGATGGGTACACCCAAAATCCTGATTCTTGGCGCTGGATACGGTGGTTTGCTCACAACGTTGCAGCTACAGAAAAAGCTCAACTACAATGAGGCAGAAATCACCTTGGTCAACAAGCACAACTATCACTACATCACGACTTGGCTGCATGAGCCGGCTGCAGGTACGGCACCTGCGGATCATGCCCGCGTCAGTCTGGATGGCATTTTGAACAAGGACAAAGTCAACTTTGTCAAAGGAACGGTGCAAGCCATTCAGTCAGAGGAGCAGACCGTCACGCTCGAAAATGGCGAGGTGCTGTCGTATGACTATCTCGTCATTGGATTGGGCAGCGAGCCAGAAACGTTCGGAATTGAGGGACTCAAGGAGCATGCGTTTAGCATTCGCAGCATCAATGCAGTCCGCAATATTCGCGAGCATATTGAATACATGTTCTCAAAATTTAAAAATGAGCCGGATCGTACGGACTACCTCACGTTTGTTGTGGGTGGAGCTGGCTTTACAGGCATTGAGTTTTGCGGAGAGCTCGGCGATCGTCTGCCAGAGCTGTGCCGAGAATTTGATGTCGACCCAGAACTGGTGAAAGTCTACTGCATTGAGGCAGCACCAACTGCATTACCTGGCTTTGATCCAGAGCTGATCCAATACGCAATGGATGTATTGGAGAGAAAAGGCATCGAGTTCAAAATTGGAACACCGATCAAGCAGTGCACCCCGGATGGCGTACTGTTGGCTACCGGAGAAGAAATCAAATCAAAGACAGTTATCTGGGCAGCAGGTGTCCGCGGCAACAGTATCGTGGAAAAAGCAGGATTCGAAGTCATGCGCGGTCGCGTCAAGGTAGATGAATACTTGCGTGCGCCTGGACATGAGAATGTTTTTGTCGTAGGGGATTGTGCATTGATCTTTAACGAAGAAGGACGTCCTTACCCGCCAACTGCGCAAATCGCGGTACAGGAAGGCGAGACGCTGGGTGAGAATCTCGCTGCATTGGTTCGTGGCGATCTGCCTCAAAAATTCACCCCGCATTTGCAAGGGACACTGGCCTCTCTTGGAAAAGGTGAGGGCATCGGGCAAGTTGGTTCGAAAAAGCTGTTCGGCAGCACAGCAGCCATGATGAAAAAAGCGAGCGACCTCCGCTACTTGTACAAAATTGGCGGCGTAGGTCTCGCACTAAAGAAAGTAAAGCTGTAACACGATGCGTCACGCGAGCATTCAAGTCCGGGGGCTCATGGTCCGCGAAGAGATGGATCGGTACAACGCTATGATGGAAGTGGGCCTTTATCTGGAGGAACAGGGGCGGCACGATTTGGCATGGCATGTACAGCGTGAAGTAGATATTCTCATCCTGCCTGCCATCGAACGGCTGAAGGAAAAGGGCCGCGAGAGGGATCGGGAAAATCTGCGATACATGATCGATAATGGGCTCCTAGATGACGAGGATGATTGATAGGTACCCCCGGCGAAGAAGAGCCGGGGGTTTCGTTTAGCTAGGACTTGGGAGGAGCGAGCTGGATGCGCGAAGGGAAGGTTTGGCTAGGTGCCTGCGGGATCGTCATTCGTGGGCAAGAAGCATTGGTTGTCAAAAAAACGTACAGCGGACTAAAAGGACAATGGTCATTTCCTGCGGGATTCGTGCAGGAGGGCGAGACTGTAGATGAAGCAGCAGTGCGTGAGGTACTGGAAGAAACGGGTGTCGAGGCGGTCGTGCGACAAGTAGCGGGAATCCGTTCAGGCGTCATCCGGGAGTCCATTAGCGACAATATGGTCGTTTTTTGGATGGATTACATAGGTGGGGAACCGCGCCGGCAGGAAGGTGAGATCGCGGAGGCGAGATTTATGCCGATACAGGAGCTGCTTCATGACCCGCTGTCTTCGACTTATTTGAAAATCATATTGCCGGACTATATCAAACGGGAGCAGGGAATGACAGGTCAATCATTTGATATCGATCCCATTTTTCAATACACTTCCTATAAAATCTTTAAGTAATCCTGCGAAAAAGCTAGATAAACTGCAATGTTTCCGCTTACATTGCGGTTTTTTTATGGTTTTTTCGCGATGAACTGCATTGTGAACCAAGGGGAGATTCTGATATAGTTAGATACATCAAAATAATCAGAAAATACATGCAATTAACTCTCGCGCATGTATGCCGAAAGGGGAGCTCAACATGAGACAAAAACAAGAACAGTGCCCGTACTGCCATGGCCAAGGGTATTTCCAACTGCTCCTGGGGGGCTCGGAGAATTGTCCTAACTGTGACGGAGCTGGTACACAGGAAGCTCAGAAGGAAGCTATTTCATCTCATCAATAATGATTAAGGAACCTCGCATAGAAAACCGTCGAAGCGAATGCATCGGCGGTTTTTTCTGTCAGGCATGCAACACATACGACAGGCTTCTCTTATTGACCGATCCCTCGACTTTTTGCTACACTTAATACCGAAAATAGCCCGTCTTTCCTATATTTGCCGAAGAAGTGGCAAAAGGTGGAGAAGGTGGCAGGAGGTCTTTTTCGTCGATGAACTTGATGCAATTTATGGTATCCATTGTTCTGTTCTCCGTGCTAGGGTTTGGCATTGGGTTTATTTTAAACATGATTTTGAAAACAACATGGTTTCCTGTTGTGATCAGCGTTGGTGTAGTGGTAGGTGCACTTGTCTATCAACAAATCGTTCCGGGAATTTGGGATTCGCTTATTCTGGGCTGCGGCATGGCAGGAACAGTGGCGAGTGGCTGGACCATTCAAACGCTTCGCAAAAAAGGATATCGGATGTTTTAAAACAAGTACAAGCAGGCCTTTATTTTGGGCCTGTTTTTCTTTTGGCATTTTAGTGGGAAAATGTGTAACTGACTGAATATTTCTGTAATCAACCAAAATTTGTGTATACTTTCCTCCTCGTCGGGACATGACTAGAAACGAGAGGAGGTTTTCCAAGAAATGAATGGAAAGCAGTTCGTAAGTATCGTCGCGCTGTTCATCCTGGTCTTGACGGCCTTCGCAAGCGATGGATACAGCTATAATGTTGTGGGAGACCACGGTGTCTCAGCCACTTTTGGAATCAAGGAAACGAAAGAGGGGCAACGTGTCGTCAAAAAACGGACGGTATCTGCCAGTTCTCTTACTCAAGTGATTGATAAAGCGGAAGTATTTCACGATCAATATCCAAAAGTACGTGTAGTAGCGACTGGCTACTATGCTGGATACGAATCGACCGGCAAAAATCCATCTCACCCGTCCTATGGCATTACATATTCAGGTGTAAAAGTACGTAGAGACGACTATTCCACGATTGCAGCTGATTTGCGCGTTTTCCCGCTGGGGACCATTTTGTACATTCCCGGTTATGGATATGGCGTTGTAGCTGACAAGGGTGGAGCGATTCGCGGCCATAAGATTGACCTGTATTTCGAGACCAAGCAGGACGTATTCTCGCAATGGGGGAAAAAATCGGTGGACGTGTACATCGTAAAAAAAGGCGAAGGCAAGGTAACGGAAGCTTTTCTGAATGGCTTGAATGAAAAAGGAATAGCAGCCATGGCGGAACCCGTCAGCGGCAAACAACAAACTGAATAGCAACGAATGAAAACGAATGGATGCCGCATTGGTGGCATGAAAGAAAAAAGAAAAAAACGTTCAAGGCAGAAGCTTTGAACGTTTTTTATGTCATTTTGTATGGATCAAATTAACCAGCTTCTCCAGTCCTTCCAAAATGCGAGGAGAAGGGCGGCAATATAGGCCTTCTTCCAGCAAATGGACCTGATTGTTTCGAATAGCGGTCATGTTCATCCACTCTGGGCGGTTTGTGATCATGTCAGGCTTGATTCGCTTCAGTTCAATTCCGCACCAGACGACACAAATATGATCGGGATTGCGTTCCATGACCATTTCCCGCGTAGCCTTGACGTTCGCGACAGGATAATCTGCAAAAATATTGGTGGCACCCGCAATCTCACTGACATCGGTCAGCCAGTTTTCCTGACCAGGTGTATAGATGGGATTCGGCCACCATTCCCAGTACAGCTTCGGTCGTTGAGCGTACTTTGCAGCCTTTTGTCGGATGCTTTCAATGGTTTCGTCAAATTGAACCGCAAGCTGCTCGGCTTGCCTCTGTGTTCCTGTCGCCTCACCGACGAGTCGGATATCATGAGCGATTTCTGCGATCCGGGAAGGGTTCAGCACGATATGAGGAATATCTCTATCGCGCAGAGCCTCTATATTTTTCTCCATGCCAGGAACAGAGAGTGACGCTACGACCAGATCCGGTTGGAGGGCAGCGACCAGGTCCATATCGATTGTCAAATCGGGTCCAACCCGGGGGAGGTGCTGCCACTCCTGCGGCCAGTCAGAGTGATCATCCAAACCGACGACATGCTCATGCAGGCCTAAATAATACAGGATTTCGGTATTGCTGGGACAGATGGAAACAATGCGCATGGGAGCCCTCCTTTAAAAAAACGGATGGAGCAATAACGCAATCATGACGCCTAACCAACCGCCGATTAATACCTCGATCGGTTGATGACCGAGCAGTTCTTTCAGTTTTTTCGCTTTTTCCTGGTTAGGGCGTACTTTTAACGATTTCATTCCTTCTAACAGGTGGTTGAATTCATCGACCAGCTTATTTAAGACAACGGCTTGCATACCGGCATGGCGGCGGACACCTGCGGCATCAAACATCACGATCACACCGAGAATGGCAGAAATAGCGAACATGTTGCTGCCAAAACCCTCACGTAGTCCCACGGCTGTGGATAGTGCTGTCACGGCAGAAGAGTGTGAGCTGGGCATACCGCCTGTACTCAAGAGCAGTGACCATTGCCACGTTTTCGTTGCAAAAAAATGGAGGGGAATTTTGATAAATTGGGCGATCCCTATGGCTAGCAATGCTGCCCATAAGGGGAAGTTTTCAAAAAAATCCGCCACGGAAAATCCATTCCTTTCTACTGTGCGCTTATCTCTAGGATTATTGTAACAGAAGGGCGTTGTCTTAATCCGTGAAGTTTTTGTTTGGATGTAAAGTCATTGCCAATCTGTGTTACCATGAAGACGGAAGGTTCGAAACGGAGGCATGCATCCATGGGGTATCCCGAGCAGTATTTACAGTTCATTGAAAAATTCAATGATGGCGAATACTACGAATGCCACGATCTGTTGGAAGACATCTGGATGGAAGATAAGTCAGACAAGTTTTTGCAAGGATTGCTGCAATTGTCAGTCGGACTGTATCACCAAGAATACGGCAATATAAAAGGTGCTCGCTGGATGTTAGGCAATGCACGAAAGTATTTGACTCGTTACCAGCCAGTTCATTGGGGACTGGACGTAACAAGAGTTCTTCGTTACATAGATGAATGCGAGAAATTGTTGCCGGAAAAGGATGTCATTTCTTATACAGAGGCAAAAGCCATGACGTTTCCACCCTTGCGCTTATATGTCGACACATCGTTCTAAACAAATGTGCCCATATTGTATCCTACCACAGAGAAAGAGGGAAGAGTATATGAAAGTAGCAGTAGAAAAACGCATACAGCTTGTGAATATCGCGTGTGATGAACTGATTGTTCCGCTATGGAAGGGTGAGGAGATTTCGCAAGTATACCCGGAATTGGACGAAGCTTTTGGAGGCAGTCTGAGTGGCTTGCAGCAGGACAAGGAAATTACGGGTGAGGCAAAGGAAATTACGGTTGTCCACGGAATGAACAACGTAGCTGCAAAAAAACTGTTGATCGTCGGGATGGGTGAACCAGGCAAATTTGATTTCGTCGCAGCCCGAAATGCATGGGGACGTGCAGCCAAAACGGTTGTGGGTAAAGGCAACGGCAAAACAGTGGTGATTGATTTGCCAACAACAGAGCATCTGAGTGCTGACCGTCTGGCGCAGGCAGTGACGGAATCCTTTGGACTTGCCGAATACAATTACGAGGGCTACCGTCAAAAGGCAAAGCGTGAGTCTGACCCAATTGCGACGGTGCAAATTTTGTCAGCAGATGCCGATGCTTCATTGGTACAGGCAGGTGTTGCACGTGGTTCGGCGCTCGTATCCGGGACGAATCTGGCACGCACGCTCGTCAATGAACCAGCTAACTACTTGACTCCACGCGCATTGAAGAATGCGATGGTCGAGGTAGCAGAGCGCTATGGCATGACTGTGGAAGTAATGGAAAAAGCGAAGCTGGAAGAGCTGGGAATGGGCGGAGTGCTCTCTGTAGCGAAAGGCAGCGAGCTTGAGCCTTATGTCGTCGTAGTCAAATATCAAGGAAGAGACACGTGGGACGATGTCATTGGCTTGATCGGTAAAGGCGTGACATTTGATACAGGTGGGATCTCCATCAAGCCAGTAGCAGGCATGGAAGACATGAAATCGGACATGGGTGGAGCGGCTACGATGATCGGCGCGTTGGAGGCACTGGGGCAAATTAAACCAAAAGTAAACGTACTGGCTGTCGTAGGTACCGTGGAAAACATGCCTTCCGGAACGGCATTCCGCCCAGGCGATGTCATCACGACCATGAGCGGCAAAACGGTAGAGATCATTACGACAGACGCAGAAGGTCGCCTCGTGCTGGCTGATTGCATCACTTATGCCAAAGAGCAAGGTGTGTCTTGCCTGGTGGATGCCGCTACCTTGACAGGTGGTATCGTGGTCGCGCTCGGTCATTTCTGCTCTGGTGCCATGACCAATGACAATGCACTGTTGGATGAACTGATGAAAGCAGCAGACGTGGCGGGTGAGCGTTTGTGGCAGCTCCCTACCTTCGATGAGTACCGCAGCCTGAACAAGAGTCGCTTTGCCGATTTGAAAAACTCGGGAGGACGTTATGGCCACGGCATCATCGGCGGTGTTTTCCTGCAAGAATTCGTTGGCGACACACCGTGGGTACATCTGGACATCGCGGGTACAGCGTACACAGCAAGTGCTGGCGACATGCAACCAGCTGGCGGTACCGGAGCGATGACGCGGACCATCGTTGAATTCGTTTCCAGTCGTAGTGAATAAGAGGTAGTTCAATATCCCATTTCCATATAAAAAAGGAGTGTTTTCACATGGCACAAAATCCAAGCAACGAAGCACGTCGTCAACTGCTGGAGGATGCAAAAACGATCGCAGTAGTGGGTCTGTCCAACAAGCCGGACCGCACCAGCTATATGGTATCGCAAGCCATGCAGAGCGCGGGCTACACGATCATCCCGGTCAATCCTGTCATCGCAGGTGAAACGGTTTTGGGTGAAAAAGTATTGGGGAGCCTGACCGAGATTGATCAGGCAGTAGACATCGTCAACGTGTTCCGCCGCAGCGAAGACATGATGCCTGTTGCAGAGGAAGCATTGAAAATGCAGAACAAGCCAAAAGTGTTCTGGATGCAACAAGGTATTGCCAACGAAGACGCGGCTAAATTGGTTGCAGATCAAGGTATCGAGGTTGTACAGGACATGTGCATCAAGGTAGATCACGCCCTTTTGCGGGTCGGAAAATAAGAGACTGACAATCGAGGGAGTGGAAACAACATGTTTATCAACCCAGCGGCAGATACCAAGCGCGATCGCATTCCACCCAATCAAAAACAGACGACGGGCTTTCCTGTCCTGCACTATGGAGAGGTTCCCGAATATACAGATCTGTCTACGGAGTGGAGCTTTCGCCTTTTCGGTCTCGTCGAAGAAGAAGTGACGCTGAGCTACGAACAAATGATGGCACTGCCAAAAGGCGGCACGACTAACGATATTCACTGCGTGACAGGCTGGAGCAAGCTGGACAATGAATGGGAAGGCATTCCGGTTGAGGAAGTTCTGAAGCTGGTAAAGGTGAAGCCGGAAGCGAAGTACGTCATGCTGCACGCTGAGCACGGATGGACTGTGAACATTCCGCTTGTCGACTTCATGAAAAACGGCAATCTGTTCGCGACGAAGCATAACGGCGAAGATTTGACCCCTGAGCACGGTTGGCCGCTGCGCTTTGTCATTCCGCATCTCTACTTCTGGAAAAGCGCCAAGTGGGTGCGTGGGATTGAGTTTATGGAGAAAGACAAGCAAGGGTTTTGGGAGAAGAACGGATATAATATGTATGGAGATCCTTGGAAAGAACAGAGGTTTGCTTGGGATTAGATAGGAAGATGAAGAGGCGGGAGACCGTCTCTTTGTTTGTTTTTATGGAGGTACTACACTGTGCCAAAGCGTAAACGACCCCTTCACAAACGAAGAATTCGTTGATTTTATTTGAGTATTCCATTACGTTCGAAGGATTGAATTTTACTAAATGCTACATAATCTTTTCGAGATGTGAATGGACCTTTGTTAAAGTCTTTTATCGAACATGTAGGTTTTATTGCCGCGACCGTCTGCGCGGCATGTGTGCCCCCTAGAAAGAGCAAAAGTTTGCGTGGATTAGATAGAATGATGAAGAGGCGGGAGACCACCTCTTTTTTTATAACTTCTATTCAAATCTGTTATTCCTATCCGTGACTTTACCAATATATGGATCGTAATTCTTTTTGTGATAGATGAAGGAGGTTTTAAGGATGGGGCATCATTATGCGATAGGAATAGAGTGGGATTGGATTGGTTTCCTAATGGGGCTCATCTTTGTAGGGTTACCTGTTGGTATCATCACTTTTATCATTACTTATTTTGCAGTTCGATTTAGATTCAAGAAAAAGATAGATGAATTAAAGAAACAGATAGAGAAACTCGAGAATGAAAATTCAACAAAGTAAGTTTTACGATGGTGGCATAAACATAGTAATGACTGTGCACGCTTTAATAGGAGGAAGCAAATGGATAAGATAATCATTGAACCCGGTGTTGGAATTGGCAACATAAAATTTGGTATGAGTAAAGAGGAGGTAGCATTGTGCATTCAAGAGTATGAGTCGAAGCATAACAAAGAGTACTTTGTTACTAGCTATTTTGAAAGTGCCTTTATGGTTAAGTATGATTCAAATGAAAAAGTGGCTTTTATTCAAATTCCATCGAGCTTGAAGAATGTATTTCATTGCGTATTTTCGGATATTGATGTTTTCAGAACAAAAGTTACAGATCTTGTAGAAAAGTTAGATACAATATCGAATTACGATCGGAATGATCGTGAACTAGGGGGGACTTACGATTTTCCAGAGTTAGGTTTACTATTTTGGAGACCTAATGTACTCACCGAGGAAGATTTGGAGAAAGAGTGGTTTAAAGAGTTAGATCCTGAGATTCAAGAAGACGAAATGAGAAATTTATACTTTGAAAGTGTGTGCATACGGACGGAGTCTTTCGAGTTATAAAAACAACGATGGTAAGTACGAACGAATACATAAATAAAACTAAGTAATTACTTCTGTTGCTGAAGAGATGGTCGTGTCGTTTATGGGCAATCTTGGAACACAGCGTTTCATGATCCGTCCCTGTTTAAAGGGACTAATACACATAAAAAATCCTCGAGTGGTTACACAAGACTATGTACGGTGATCCCTGGAAAGAACAGAGGTTTGCTTGGGATTGATTGGGGAAAAGAGGCGGTGATTATCCGCCTCTTTTTTTGTTTTAAAGAACTTAATTTCGCAAACTACTCGTCGTCCGGGTCCATCTACGGCTTCGCCATATGTTCGCACAAGAAACATATATTTTAAAACCAAATCAGTTCATAAACCAAGAAGAAATTTGTAAAGAAAACAAAACACGGGCTACTCAGTGGTTGTATTGTGTTGATTTTTTGTAACTAGAAATGATTAGACGCATTGAATCGTGGCTCACTTTCCATGAAAATGAAATCTGTGCACAAGCAGATGACTGGATGCCTGTAGTACTGCGGCAGCAGGACGAAGTAATCTGGCTTGATCAGGAGAACTTTGACACCAATCTTTTGCAGTCACTGCTCGTGCCATATGACCATGATCAGATGAGAGCCTATCCTGAAATAGCTAACCCGTCCCTGTTTTGAGGAGGCGGGTTTTCACCTTTTATTCTCCTATATCCGCGAATCTCTTAATTCGTACACCGATTTCATCACGAACTCGTTGAAACTCAGACCATTCTTTTCCAGCGGGATCGTCAAATCCCCAATGGACACGTTTTATATGAGTAGGAGTGGTTGGACAAACGGAATCTGCATGGCTGCATAGTGTCACGATTAGATCGGCCTTGTTTAAAAGATCAGGGTCAATGACATCTGATGTTTGATCGGAAATGTCTATGCCAACTTCATTCATCGCTCGAACGGCATTTGCATTCACACCATGGGCTTCAATCCCAGCAGAAAAAACATTCCAGGCTGTACCCAAGTATTTCTTTCCCCATGCTTCCGCCATTTGGCTTCGGCAAGAATTTCCTGTACATAAAAAGTAGATTGTTTTTTTGTTTTCCATGATGTACTCACCTTTTCAGCTTCCATTAGGATATGTGCTGGCAAAATACTTGCGCTTGAACCATAAAGCTACATGAACCAATGCAATCATCACAGGTACTTCAACAAGAGGACCGATGACGGCTGCAAAGGCGGCACCTGAATGAATCCCAAACACTCCGACTGCCACAGCGATAGCTAATTCAAAGTTATTACTGCCCGCTGTGAAAGCAAGCGTCGTAGTAACAGGATAATTTGCGCCAATCTTTTTCCCCATATAGAAAGAGATAAAGAACATTAGGATGAAATAGATGAGAAGTGGAATGGCGATGCGAACAACATCAAGTGGAACGCTTACGATGTTTTCTCCTTGTGTTGAGAACATGACAATAATGGTAAAGAGTAAGGCAATCAAAGTCATAGGGCTAATTTTTGGGATGAATACTTTCTCATACCACTGTCTACCTTTCACTTTTACAAAAGTAAAGCGTGTCAGCATCCCTGCAAGAAAAGGAATACCCAGGTAAATAAACACCGATTTTGCCACTTCTGCCATCGTAATGCTAATAACAGCACCTTGAATACCAAGCCATTCCGGTATGACAGTGACAAAGACATAGGCATATACTGAAAAGAAAAGCATCTGAAACACAGAATTGAAAGCCACAAGCCCTGCAGCATATTCTGCATCACCTTTTGCGAGGTCATTCCACACAATCACCATGGCAATACAACGTGCCAATCCAATCATGATCAGCCCCACCATATATTCTGGTTTATCTGGCAAGAAAATGATGGCTAATAAAAACATCAAAACCGGTCCTATAACCCAGTTTTGAATAAGGGATAGCACAAGAACCTTAAGGTCTTTAAATACACGTCCCATTTCTTCATATCGAACTTTAGCTAAAGGGGGGTACATCATCAGGATTAAGCCTATAGCAAGCGGGATGGATGTTGTACCAATTTGTAAGCTATTTAGTCCATTTGTGAAAGTAGGAAAGAAAGTCCCGATCATAATCCCTACTGCCATAGCAAGGAAGATCCAAAGGGTCAAGAAGCGATCTAAAAATGATAATTGTTTCATTGGGCCTCCCACTTTGTCTTAGCAGCAAGAATTGGTTGCTTCTGTTTTTGAATCTACGCAGCAGGACGTGGATTCGATTTTATGAACGTCACTGTCAGACTTTGTGTAGAAAAATTCCCACTCATTACCGTCTGGATCAGTAACCCAAAATTTATCCTGCACGGCATAACAACATGTCGTATCCATCTCGTCACGAGCGAAGAAGCCTTCTTTTTCTAGTCTTTCCTTATGAGCAAGGATTTCATTTGCACTTTCAACCTGGAATCCGAAGTGGTTAACTTGATTTCCGCTTACGACGTCCCGGACATTCAATGTAAAGTTTAGCCCTGGGGATTCAAGCAAGAACTTCGCATAATCAGGTTTTACCTTTACAGGATTAACCCCAAAAACCTTTTGATAGAACGCAATAGATTTCTCCAAATTGGTAATGTTAACGCCAACATGTACATACTTCATTTCAGAATCCTCCTTTAATTTATAAACTATTAATCAAAAAAAATTGATGTAGTGTCTAAAAAAATTAGCAGCAGCTACCTTTGCCTGTTTTCCTGAAAATACAACAAAGCTCTTCCGATAAGAGGTGATTCACTTCATCATCATTCAAATCGTAATAACTCCAGGTACCTTTTGTCTCTTTGATAATCAGGTTGGCATCCAATAATATCTTGAGATGATACGATAATTTAGATTGAGGCATATCAAAAACCTCGGTAAGGTCACATACGCATGTTTTACCTCTTTGACAAAGCTCATACATAATTTCAAGTCGCTTCTGATCGGAGAGAGCTTTGAATTTCTTCTCATATTGTTCCAATTTGTGCTTGATATCGTTCATCGATTACAACCTCATTCATCAATTTTTTTTGATGATTTTATTATATGCACGGTTACCAAGAAGATACAATAATTAAATCAAGTTTTTTTGATCTAATCAGTTTTTCCGTAGAGACGTGTTTGTTTAATAATTGCTTTAGCTTGGGATTGATTGGATGAAAAGAGATGAGGCACCTACCTGTTTTACAGGAGGTGCCTCATCGTGTTATTTGGTATATTCCATGACTTCAAAGGATTGAATCTTGCTGAATGCTACATAATCTTTTCGAGCGGTGAATGGCCCCATATTGAAGTCTTTTTCAAACATGTAGATTTCCTTGCCGTTCCCGTCAGCACGATTGTTATACCAGTTGATAAAGTCTTCAATCTCAGCAGCAGTTAGCTCAAACTCTTTTTCAAGACCACTGATCATTTTAATAACAAGCAATGCGTCATTACCGGTTGGAGTTGGCTCTGGTTCAGGTTCGGGATCTGGAACTGGACTAAACATACAATCGTGTGGAAGGAACATTTCAACGTTGGAAGTGGGGTGAGTAAATTTGTATAAATTTTATGCGTATGGACATTATACAAGTAGTAAATACGCATGAAATAAGGGGGAAATTAAATTGAAAAAGTTCAATGCAATTATTTTGGCTCTAGTGTTAACGGTAACAATGGGCTTAACCGTATATGCTGAAGCTGGTGGTACCGAAGGTGCCGGGAACACAGGAGGAACAAACACCCCAGGTAATACGACAGGAAACACAGGTATCAATAACAACACGTACAGAACGACAGCAGTGGACACTGATTCAGACTGGGAATGGATAGGTTTGCTTGGATTAGCTGGTCTTTTTGGTTTGAGGGGAAGAAATAGGGAACGAAATCCACAGAAGTAACCAAAATCAACAACCCGTCCCTGTTTGAGGAGTCGGGTTTTTTAGTTGAATAACTGAATAATAGTTACATAAGAGTATGTACGGTGATCCTTGGAAAGAGCAGAGGTTTGCTTGGGATTGATCAGGGAAAAGAGGCGGTGATTATCCGCCTCTTAATTCTTTTTTAAGGACATAATTTCACAAGTTATTCGTCGTCTTGATCTACCAACGGCTTCACCAAAATGATCGTCTGTGGCATTCTTGCCATTGTAGGAGCATGTAAGGACTACTTTCAAGAGCAATCCAGGGAGGGAGTTTTGACGTTATGCGTTCTATTTAAAAAGACCCAGGTGCTTTTTTCGGAACGGGTTGTGCAGAAAGTGAGAGAAATCACTTTGGCATGGTCACGCTTTCTTAGCGGCACGTTTCTCCACTCCGTCAAAGAATGCATACATACACACATAGTTCTATAGCTGTAAAAGCTTCAACTATTCAATATGCGCAGCCTCTGGGTAATAGCGCTTTATAATATCCATAGCTGTATTCTCGTTACTAGCGTGGATAAATCTTGCATAGATTTCTGTTCCGTCAGTGAGCTCGTCATCGTTGAGCTCAAAAGTGTGCAAAATTTTCACAAACTGAACCAGAATTGAAACACCATATGTGTTCAAGTATTCATCTTCAGAGTTTTTGGCATTAATCTCTGCTTTTTCATTAGCCTGACCCTCATTTAACGCTTTCACGAGTATAATACGTTCCTCAAAAAGCTTCAAATTGTTATCGTCATCGTCTAAATCAAGCTTATCAGGGAGCGGATCTCCAGAATGAACAGATTCAAATAATACTTTTACCGCATACCATCTTGTTTGGGATTCTGTTGATTTGGTATCCATAAAAATCCTCCCTATAGTGAATTAATCTTTTTTGAACCTATTATCATTTAGCAATTTTTTGGCTGTCCTTGCCTTTCTCTCCCCATTTTTTGCGTCTTTTTCAATTTCATTAAGAGTTTTATCGAGATATTCACTTGGGAATTCTCTTCTGATTGAACCCTTTCTGTTTTTTGAAATATATTCATCAGCGGTTTCAGCATTGAGCCAAGAATCTACACAATCATAGAGCCAATCACCTGCATAGTAAAGAGCTGTCCCTATTAATACAGCACCTGATACTACCAAGGCAACTTGCCCAATACCTGGAACGAAATAAACCGCTACAGCTGGTGTCTTTTGGGGGATTGTCCGCAGAGCTTACGAGCGTTTTATCTTTCGCTTCAATTTCTTTTAGGATACTTTCAAATTTTTTAATTGTTTGGGGATCTTTTATGGCTTTTGGATGATTTGGGTCAAAAAACTCGCTTGGAATCATAATTTGAGTTGGTGCATTTTCGTTGACTTCGAGACGAACTGATGAATCAGTCTTAGTAGATGCATAAGCACCTCCGGAGTAAACTGCCAAAATACTAGTAGCAATTACAGCGGATAAAATCTTTTTCATTACACCAAACCTCCACACTATATTTATTAGCCACCTAGGCAATCGAGTAACTAATGAATTAATTATATACCAAATAATGTAAAAAAATTAAGTAACAAAAATTCAGCTTGTATTCTTCGACTTTATACTTTCAGCATAAACCAGCACTTAAAAAGCACGAGGCACCTTCCGATTTTTAGGGAGGTGCCTCATCGTGTTATTTGGTATATTCCATAACTTCAAAGGATTGAATCTTACTAAATGCTACATAATCTTTTCGAGCGGTGAATGGCCCCATATTGAAGTCTTTTTCAAACATGTAGATTTCCTTGCCGTTCCCGTCAGCACGATTGTTATACCAGTTGATAAAGTCTTCAATCTCAGCAGCAGTTAGCTCAAACTCTTTTTCAAGACCACTGATCATTTTAATAACAAGCAATGCGGTGATCCCTGGAAAGAGCAAAGGTTTGCAGGGATTGATCGTACAAGAAGAGGGGCGGGAAACCACCTCTTCATTTGTTTTAGTGAATTCACGTTCATGCCTAAACAGCCATATCATGATCAAAGGCATTTGCATAGTATGCACCACGTGCAATTATTAGCCTTTATTCGTGTTTGGAGTAAAGCATTTCGATTAGGGAATGGCTGCCAGTATTCCTATAAGAAAGGGTGAATCCAAATTGGCCTGCCCATTTTTTCAGCCATCAGTCGAATATAATACGGGAGGAACCTCTCCTTCCAGCATTACTTCTGGCGATTTTAACAGAGACGGTCGCATAGACTTGGCCGTAGTGGATATTGGGTCCAACGATGTTTCTATTCTGGTTAACAATGGGTCCGGCGTGTTTTCCGTATCGCAAACGATACCCTTCAATACTTTATTTCCTGGGTCTTTATTAGGGCAAATTGCAGCAGCAGATTTTAATGGAGATGGCTTCATTGATTTGGCTGTAACTGATCAAACTCCCAATGACCGAGTTTTTATCCTTTTGAATAACGGGGATGGCACCTTTGCTGCACCTGTAGCTTATAGTACAGGTGTGTTTCCTGCTGTTTCGCAATCTTTTGCTATTGCTACAGGTGACTTTGATGGTGTAAACGGTGTGGACTTAGCTATAGCAAATGTAGGCCAAATTACAGGAACTAGTTTCGTTACTATCTTGTTGAATAATGGATCAGGTGTATTTACCATGGCGCCAGGGAGTCCATTTGACACCACTCCTGGTTTGGCCCCTTTTGATATTGTAGCGGCTGACTTTAATGGAGATGGGAGACTTGATCTGGCCACTGCCAATCGAGACACGAATGATGTAACTATATTTAGAGGGAATGGGAACGGTACGTTCCAAACTCCTGGAGTGAGTTTCTCTGTACTTCCAGGGGGATCATCCCCCATTAGCCTTGTAGCTGCTGATTTAAATGGTGATGGGGCCATTGATATTGCTGTTGGGAATATTGCTACGAGTAATGTAACCGTCTTTCTAAACGATGGATTCGGTTCTTTTACAGAAGCAGCAGGAAGTCCCTTTACCTTGGGCACTGATGCATTTCCTTTTGATATAACAGCGGCTGACTTTAATTGTGATGGAGTCATTGATTTGGCTACCCCAAACGCAGGTTCTGATAATGTTTCTATTCTCATAAACAACGGAACAGGCGGGTTCTCGACTCCCTTTCAGTTCCCTACAGGAGCAGGTCCTTTCAGTATTACAGCGGCTGATTTTAACGGAGACGGAAGAATTGACATTGCTACTGCAAACGAGGATTCGAGCGACGTTTCTGTTTTGCTTAATGGATGTGTGCAGTCACCAACCTGCCCACCTGACATGGTAGTACCCTGCCCTATTGTAAACTATCCAACACCTGTATCTCTTTGTCCTGGAGTTACCGTTACCTGTTTTCCACCTTCAGGCTCCCTTTTTCCAGTGGGAGATACGGTTGTCACCTGTACGGCACAAGATATATTTGGGAATACGGAAGTATGTTCATTTACCATCACGGTTATTGACGAACCTCCAACCATCACTTGTCCTGAGGACATCACAGTCCTTGTTTTACCCGGGCAAACTTCCGCTACTGTTACCTATGAAGTCACTGCCACTGATACTTGTGGTGTAACCTCTATTACCTGTCATGGAATCACACGGTCCTTTACCCCTCCTGTACCAATTGCAGTTGCAACTTTTACCATGGACTTTCCTGTGGGAATGACGATGCTCACCTGCACAGCCAGGGATCAGTCAGGAAATATGGCCTCCTGCAGCTTTGTGGTTACCGTTACTTCTGGAGCCTCCAACAGTATTCAGCCAGAAATCATTCGAGTAAAAAAAGTGTATGATTGGGTAGTCTTTCAATCTAATTTTAGGCTCATACTGGATTTAAATAACAGTCAAGATGATCAAGGGTAACAAAAATGATGGAACTATATAGGGAAATATTTACTGCTTCATTTCTTTAATCGGTATGGAACCGTAGCAATTTTTACATCTTGGCGGGCGAATAAATACGCGCGGATTAATAAACTCGTCTGGTTATGGAGTAAGTTATGCCACCAACGCTTGGTAATAAACTGTGGAATCATGACAGTAACATGATCCGTTTCTGCCTTTTTCCACTCAACCGTGTCAATAAACTTAAACAAAGGCCTTATTATACTGCGATAATGTGAACGCAGGACGATCAAGCGTACTCCGGGATTCCAGATCTCCCATTTTTCCTCCATTTTTTTCATGTCTTCCTCATTAAATCCGACGTAGACAGCGACAATGTCGTCTGACAATGATTGCGCATAACTAATGGTGTTTTTCACCACCTGCGAAATCCCAGCCACAGGAATAACGATGACACTCCCTTTTGGTTCGGGTTTGTCTGTTTCCATATCAAGTCGTAACTCATTTGCCAAATCTCTATAATGCTGATTTATCTTCCTAAAAATGAAAATGACGATAGGAAGGAATACAAAAATCGGCCATACCTGTGAGAGTTTTGTAATGAAAAAGATCAGGCAAATGGTAAGGGTTGTTAGCATTCCTAAAGTATTAATAACAAAAGGTGCTAGCCACCCTCGGGGCTTTTTTGAAATCCAGCGTTTCATCATTCCTGCCTGTGACAAGGTAAACGGTATAAAAACACCAAGCGCATACAAAGGGATTAAGTTTTCCGTTTCTCCTTTAAACGCAATCACAAATAGTGCTGAAAGAATAGCCAGGAAAATAATCCCGTTTGAAAACCCAAGACGATCTCCTCGAACCATGAACATATTAGGCATAAATCTGTCCTTGGCAAACATAAAGGCGAGTAAAGGAAAGGCTGCAAAAGCAGTATTAGCGGCCAGGAATAAAATAAGTGCTGTAACAGCCTGAATCGAGTAATACATGATTCCTCGTCCAAAAACAGTAGAAGCGATTTGAGATACCACCGTTTCCTTTGGATTCGGTGCGATCCCATATAAATAAGCCAACAGGCTAATGCCCATGAACATAACACCGAGGATAAGTCCCATCATGAGAAGCGTTAATGCTGCATTTTTCGGTGCTGGGTCCCTGAAGTTGGGAATTGCATTGGATACGGCTTCTACCCCTGTTAATGCAGAACACCCTGAACTAAATGCTCTCAATAGAAGGAATAAAGTTATTCCTGGAACAACTGCCCCATATTGTGGGGGATGAGCTTGCACATTTCCAACCATCCATTGATATCCGCCGCCAATAATTAAGATGAGAATAGCGACAACAAACAAATAAACAGGATACATTAAAATCGTTGCCGATTCTGTGATGCCACGTAAATTTAATACCGTTACGATTGCAATCATGAACAGAGCAATAAGAACGCGATGATCATGTAGCACTGGAAATGCCGAAGTAATAGCGTCTGTAGAAGCAGACGTACTCACAGCAACCGTTAAAATGTAGTCCACGAGCAAAGAGCCACCTGCAACCAGTCCAGTAGTGGTTCCTAAATTGTCCTTTGCGACAATGTAGGCTCCACCACCAGTTGAATAAGCAAAGATGGTTTGGCGGTAAGACAAAATGAGGATGGTTAAAAGACCAACAACCGCAATGGAGATGGGGATAGAGTACCACATCGCTACTGCACCCAAAGTAATTAACACGAGAAGAATCTGTTCTGTTCCGTAAGCGACAGAAGATAGAGCATCAGATGAAAGAACCGCCAAAGCTTTTACTTTATTTAACTTTTCTCCGGCAAGTTCACTTGATTTCATAGGTCTACCGAGTAAAAATCGCTTGAATTCTGAGATCATGTGTATTCCCCTATCTGACATTTCCCGTTAGTTTTCCCACTGCCACAATAATATTACGCAACTACATGATCAATGACTTGGCGCGTGCGGATAGGATGGTCACTTTTGAGTAAAAAGAAAACGGGTTCTTGTCCTTTAGCTTCATGCTTTTGGACAAAACCCGTTGCCATCATGTAATTAGATTCACCTGAATTTACTTTTGTACCCTTAACATCAGCCGTTTACAGAATACGTTGAAACAATCGAAAATCGGATGGACTGCGGCCCGATATTCGGCAAAGTCTCAAATAACTGTACGCGTATTTATAAAAATGGCCATGCTTGCTTTCAACTAATGCTTGTTCCCAGTAGGAAGGTTCTAATGGATTCAACTCGCCTTCCATAACCATCGAATCGGATTCAACAACCCGATTTTCCTCAAGTGTATTAGCATAAGCCAAGAGGTTGATTCTTGTGTAAAAGGCCGGATCGAGATTGGCGTGTACATAATAGCGATAAGCTTGTTTCGTTTCTACAATAGCATGACCATGTGTAAGGATATGCCCCAACTGCATATCGCCTTTCTCCATTTGCAGCGGTCTCTGAAAGTTATGGAGTAAGTCAAGCAAAGTCTCCGGAGTCAGCTGTAATCTTACACCTGTATTTGGTACGCCGTCAGGATCAATGACGATATTCTCTCCATTCACAGTAACAAAACCAGGACCTGATGCTGCGAAACTACTAACCATTTTCCCCATGGCATCAAACAATTCGGCAGTTGCTGGAATATGGGAACGAGAGAGCATACTCAGCAAATAAAACGTGTAAATCACGTCATGACCAAGCGCATGGCATGTATGGCTCTTTTGGACGAGCAGTCTCATCATTTGAGCAGGAAAATCTTCGTATTCTTTGTTTGCCCGATACTGCTGTTCGTTTGCATGTTCTTCCACAACTTTATCAAGATTTTTACGAATCAAATCTTCCAACTTGGCAGGTACAAGTTTTTCTTCCAAGAGTTCAGTCAAGGCTATAACCGCACACGCCCAATGTCCTTCCCACATATTGCTATGTGACGATTCGATCATTTTTTGGCATGCCCATTTCCTATAGAAATCGATATCCAAATCAATCACCTCTCAATCTGATAGAGCTTTTTCTTTAAAAGAAGGAACCTGAATACATGATGATAGAATAATACAAATACCATAATGTCAAAACTAAAAATTGACATGACACCAACTAGATGAGAGGTGTTCCTTGATGACAACAAGTAAAACGAATCCTAAGGTTGATGAATTTTTAAGTAAGGCGAAAAAGTGGAAAGCAGAATACGAGAAGTTGAGAAGTATTGTTCTTGACTGTGAGCTGACCGAAGATTTTAAGTGGATGCATCCTTGTTACACGTTTGAGAAAAAAAACATCGTTTTAATACATGGATTTAAAGAATATTGCGCGCTTCTGTTTCAAAAAGGTGCCTTGTTAAAGGACCCACACGGGATTCTCATCCAACAAACGGAGAATGTACAGGCGACCCGCCAGATCCGGTTCACCAATTTGGAAGAAATCATGGAAATAGAATCTATTTTGAAGGCCTATATTCAGGAAGCCATTGAAGTTGAAAAATCCGGTGTGGAAGTGAACTTTAAAAAGCATGAAGAATACATCATTCCTGAAGAATTTCAAAATAAATTGGATGAAAATCCTGCCTTGAAAACTGCTTTTGAAGCATTGACTCCGGGACGGCAAAGAGCCTACCTTCTTCATTTTTCAGCACCCAAACAAGCCAAAACGCGAGAGTCAAGGGTTGAAAAATGTATCCCTCAAATTCTTGAGGGAAAGGGATTAAATGATTGATGGAAAGAAAAGAGGCGGAAACTACCGCCTCTTTTTCGTGCTTCGCTATACGGGTCGTTGCATTTTGTAAAAAAAATTAAGAAGAAAACCGAACCTTTTTTCGATCGAGAGACAATATAGGGTGTAAGCTGCTTACTCAGGAGGGCCCTCTGAATGGAAAATGAAGAGATGTACCAATTACTTATAAAAATGAAAGAGGGTGATGAACAGGCATTTCATACGATGTATGATGCGACCTTTCAGGACGTATACCGGACCGTCTCCTTTCTGGTGGATCATAAGCAGGATCGGGAAGATGTCATGAATGAAATCTATATGCAAATGTGGACCTCACTTGCTAATTACGATACGAACCGTCCTTTCCAGTTCTGGCTGCATGGCCTGGTAATCCGTCAAGTGCAGAGATTTCGGGTCAAGAGCTGGAGGAGATTCCGCATTGTTGAACGCATTCGTTCCTTCTCTCATGAAGAGTCTTATTTGGATGAACATACTGCGTTGATGGATGGAACAAACCAAATGATATCCCAGTCCATACGAAAACTGACCGACAAACAGCGGACAGTGATTATCTTCCGCTTTTATCACGACTATACTCTTGAGGAAATTGCGACTTTGCTCGATATTCCGCTGGGTACAGTCAAGTCCAGATATCATGCTGGCCTCCAGGCGCTTAGAAAAACCTTAGGGAATCTCCCTCTGGAAAGGATGGAAAAGATCAATGACTATTGAACGAAAAATCCGTGATCATCTGCACGAAGAGGCAGAAACGATGGAGTGCCCGTCGGCCATTTCCAAACGAATCGAACAATCTTATTCTCACTATTTGCAACGAAAAAGGAGCGAAATAACTATGAAAAAACGATTAATTGGTGGAATTGTTGCTGCTGCGATTTTGATTCCAACCGCAGCATTTGCGGCCCCTGTTGTGATTGATATGCTTACTCGAGCACCAATGACTTCTGAACAAGTCACGCTGGATGAGGCTGGGAAAGCAACACTTGAGAAGCTGTATCGTGCCATTCCCGAAACAAAATCGTTTGAGATTATCGATGCTAGCTACCTTGGAGACCCCAATGATTCAACCAAAAAGGTCCAACTAAGCATCGTCTTGCAAGAAAAAGGGGGAACTGGCAAAAAGCTTACCCTCCATACAAACGGTATTACGGATGAGATTCAAGACCTGACGCAAGAGAATTGGGAGCCTACGGAGAAGCCGCTCATTACTTTACCTGATCAGGAAATCAAGGGGAAGGTAGATCAGCTCATTGATAAATTGTATGGCAACATCAAAGATTACGAGGTTGCCATGGAGCAAATGGACAATCCAAATCAAAAAACATTTATCTTGAATTACACCAAGAAGGGATCAGGAGGAGAGGGTTACCAAGTATTTGTTCAGGGGAATAGCATTAGTCTTGCTCCGGTAGATTTTGAACCATCTAACGCTGAAGTAGAAGGTTATTTCTCTAGAGACGGTAAGCCTGATTATTTTGCTGATAATTTTATAAACGATGAAAAACTGTTTGCTCTACTAAAAATGAGCCCGACAGAGTTAAAAGAAGAACTAGCAAAAGGGAAATCTGTTGTGGAAGTTGCAGCATCGAAAAATATCTCGAAACAACAAGTTATTGATGTGATTGCAAAAACACAGGCTGAAAGACAGCTTCAAGATGGGAAAAATAAAGTAACGATTAGCGATGATTTACTGAAACAAATGATGAAAGAAGTCGAACCAAAAGTCGTACACGTAATTGAACACAAAACGGAAACGGAATGGTAGTAGTTTGCTAGGAATTGATTGGAAGAAAGAGAGGCGGGAAACCGTCTCTTTTTTCGTCAAAAATAAAGTTGTGCGTCCGCCTACGGGAAGATTCATGATGGCTACGTATACTGTAACGTACTATTTTGACTTCACGCTCAAGTCAATCGAAAGGAGAGGTCGACCGTGGCAATTGGACAGACGACTCGGGTCAGCTTGCCGTACCCCTCTACATGGGAAATTCAAGCGAGCTTCGGTGGAAGACCCACCACGTTGGGCACATTGGTGATTTCCAATGTCTCGAATGGCAGGGTCAGTGGTACCGTTAATTTCCGTGGTACTCCGATTCCCATACAAGGGAGTTGGGATGAGAGGTCCAGGCAAATCACGATTGAATCACCTTATGCCAATTTTGTTGGCACTTTTGCTTACAAAGACGAGCCAACACTTGGGTTGCGACATTATGTATTACGAGGAACGGTTCGAATGAAGCCCCCATCTGTGCGGGCAGGAGAAGTGGGAACATGGACGGCCGTTACGAATATGCCGCTGTAAGGAAATAGGAGGGTCTTATCTACCGATGGATAGGGCCTTTTTTTAATTCCATCAGGATCACTCGCAATGGGAAAAAATGAAATGTTTGGTAGAATAATAACAGAACAAATAGAATCTCAACCATTTGGTCAGCAGGGATTCCGGTAAGAAATGAAGACTGGCGAACACAAGACTAGAGAAGGAGGAAAAACTGTGAATAAACAGGCGGACAAGCAGACAAAAGAGGCATTAAAAGTATTACAGAACCAATCAGTCATCCAATCAGCTGAATACTGGGTACAAAATGCTCATGAAGGCGGGGTTGTCCGTGGAGACTTGGTAGCATTGCTCATCCAAAACATGGCGAAAAAACTGACTGCAACAGTTCCTCAACCCGAGCCGCCAGAAAAGCCGAAGCCTGAACCAAATCCAGACCCTACCAAACCTGCCAAGCAACCGAAGCCGTGGAGTGAAATCGAGAAGCTGGCAAAGGCTGCTTCGGTTCACATAGACATTGGATTCGGCGGTACGGGTGTATTATTGAAAGGCGGCCTATTGCTGACGGCAAAACACGTATCCAAAGGTAGAGTCTCTTTCAGAGTGAAAACGTACGCGCGGGATTGGTTAGATGCGACTTTGGTTGCGGAGCACCCGGGAATAGGAAAAGATGCTGTTGATCTGGCGCTGTATAAGATTGGGCGACCGTCTGCAAAATTACCATTCCTGCCTTTGAGCGCTGATCCACTTGTGAGTGGTCAAAAGCTACTGACTGTCGAAGCGGAGTATACGGACTGGATTGTAAGGACTGGAGAGTTGTGTCAGTTAAGCACCAAGATGCAACCGTGGGAATTTGACTGCTCTGTTCCTGTGGAGAATGGCAACAGCGGCGGAGCCGCCGTCAATGAATATGGAGAAGTGGTCGGTATTTTCGTCAACGTAACGGCTGTAGGCATCCAACGAGGAAGCATCCGGGAAAGCGTTCCTGGTGGAGAAGCAATCAATTTGCAGCACCAAGTTGTTTCAGAATGGCTTACAAAATGGTTATAAAAAAATAGAATGAGGCACCTTCCTGTTATAAGAAGGTGCCTCATTTTTGATTGGCGACAGTCTATTGAGTGATTCCGAGCATTTGCTTCATATCTTCTTGGGCATCACCAATCAACTGAATATGGAACAAGTCTTGCAATACTTCCAGAACACCGGGCTGAATGAACTCAGGCAATTTTGGACCGATCCGTATATCTTGTATCCCCAGGCTAAACAGACCGAGCAGGATGGCAACCGCTTTTTGTTCAAACCAGGAAAGAACGATACTTACCGGCAGCTCGTTCACTTCACATTCGAAGGCATCGGCTAATGCAGCCGCAATCGTAATGGTAGAAACCGAGTTATTGCACTGTCCCAAATCGATATATCTTGGGATATTGGTACCTGGCACGGTGCCGAAATCTACATCGTTAAAACGGAATTTTCCGCAGGAGGTAGTAAGAATGACTGTTTCTGGCGGTAAGGACGTAGCCAATTCACGGTAATACTCGCCTCCCTTGCCAGGAGCGTCACAACCAGCGATGACGAAGAAGCGTTTGATCTGTCCTTCCTTGACTGCCTGAATAATTTCAGGGGCGATGCCGAGGACCGTTTTGTGGTGGTAGCCGGTCGTCAATGTCAGTTCCGATTCGATGGAAACCTCAGGAAGAGACAATGCTTTTTCAATGAGCGGCGCAAAATCGTTATCTACAATTTTCGTCACGTTCTCCAAACCGGTTATATCATACGAAAAGAAACGATCGGCGTAGCTGCCACGAATAGGCATTACACAGTTTGTTGTAGCGAGTATGGCGCCGGGAAATTTCTCAAACAATTGACGCTGATCGTACCATGCTTTCCCGATGTTTCCTTTCAAATGAGGATATTTTTTCAGTGCGGGGTAGCCATGTGCAGGCAGCATTTCGGAATGCGTATACACATTGATTCCTTTGCCTTCTGTCTGTTTTAACAGCTCTTCGAGAGCAAACAGATTGTGTCCCGTAACAACGATGCATTTTCCTTCTATTTTGTTTTGCGAGACTGTGATTGGCTGCGGCACTCCGAAATGATCCGTATGAGCCCGATCCAAAAGCTCCATGACTTTTATCGCGGCCTTTCCTACTTTCATGGCCATTTGCAAATGTTCGTCTAAGTTAAAATTCACATTCGTCAATGTAAAATAGAGAGCTTCCTGTGTAATCCCATCCACTTCAGGATCGATATAGCCCAGTTGTCGAGCATGTGTGGCATAAGCCGCAATTCCTTTTAAAGCAAAAATAATTGTATCCTGAATACTCGCAAGATCTTCATTCTTTCCGCAAACGCCTATGACCTTACAACCACCTGATGGAGTCTGTTCACATTGATAACAAAACATGTATAATCCACTCCTTCGATTCAAGATTTCGCCTTGATTATAAGCGGATTGCTCGGAAGGAGCTGTGATTAAAATCACAACGAAACCAAACTTTGCCTTTTATCATAGTGGATGAAGAAGATTTCCCAAGTGAGGGGTGTTGTTTATGGTACGAAAATGGCAGTTGCCGTTACAGACGTTGAGTCTTACGGTCGGTTTCATGGTATGGGTCATTCTGTCATCGCTCATGCCTTTTATCAAAGAAACCGTACCTATGAGTGCAAGCGAAGTGGCGTGGGTGACAGCGATTCCTGTTCTTCTTGGATCGTTGCTGCGAATCCCCGTTGGATATTGGAGTAACCGATTTGGCGCGAGAATATTATTTAGCATCAGCTTTCTCTTGCTATTGGCTCCTGTGTTTTATATTAGCCAGGCGACCACGTATACAGATTTGTTAATCGGCGGGCTATTTATAGGGATAGGCGGAGCGGTGTTTTCCGTTGGTGTCACTTCTCTACCTAAATATTATCCGAAAGAAAAGCATGGTTCTGTAAACGGAATCTACGGTATGGGAAATATCGGTACAGCGATCACCACTTTTGCAGCGCCCGTTCTGGCTAAATCGTTTGGGTGGGCAACTACTGTACAAATGTTTATGTTATTGCTTGTGGGATTCGCAGTGCTTACCTTCTTGATGGGGGATAAAAATGAACCTAAGGTAGTGACTCCTCTTGGTCAGCAGATCAAGAGTGTCTACAAAAACGAAAAGCTATGGTTAATCAGTTTGTTCTACTTTATTACGTTTGGTTGCTTCGTCGCTTTCACCGTGTATCTCCCGAATTTTTTAGTGAGCCATTTCCAACTGGATAAAGTAGATGCAGGTATGAGAACAGCAGGATTCATTCTTTTGGCGACACTTGCAAGACCATTGGGAGGCTGGCTAGGTGATAGGTGGAACCCCTTCAAGGCATTGATGATTGTGTTTGCCGGGCTCGCCTTGTCTGGAATTGTCTTATCTTTCTCGCCATCGATTTTAATGTATACGGTAGGATGCTTGTTGGTAGCGATATGCGCAGGTATCGGTAACGGTGCCGTGTTCAAATTAGTGCCGATGTATTTCTCGAGACAAGCGGGGATTGTGAATGGGATCGTATCTGCCATGGGGGGATTAGGAGGATTTTTCCCACCGTTGATCTTAACGCTGCTGTTTAATCTGACGGGGCATTACGCGATCGGTTTCATGGCGCTATCTCAGTTTGCACTGGCAAGCTTGGTCTTGGTGATGTGGATGTTTTATCAAGAGAAGCTGCAGCTCTCCGCCACCATTATGGAAAAGACGGGAGAGGCGATACTGATTACCGATACACGAGGAGTCATTAAAAGTGCGAACCATGCTTTTACGAAAGTGACTGGGTATGAGATGAATGAGGTGATTGGCAAGTCCCCCAATATTTTAAAATCAGGCAAGCAGAGTGCCGACTTCTATCAAAAGATGTGGGATTCGATCAAGAAGAATGGCTATTGGCAAGGAGAGATCTGGAATCGCCGGAAGAATGGGGATCAATATCTCCAATGGCTAACGATCAGCGCGATTGTGGACGATGCAGGAGACGTCGAGTACTATGCTGGTATGTTCAGCGAGCTCGCGGAGCAAAGACATGGATAAAGAAGCTTGAACCCCTTATGAAAAAAAGTCTTGGACGGACAAGTCCAGGACTTTTTTCGTGCAGGAAAGGATGGAGACTTTGCTCACATTTGGCAAATATCTGGAGGGCAGTCATCACAAAAAATCGCTTCTTTTAAATAGGCAAGGTCCTTAATCAAGATATGCCCGTGGGGAAGCAGATCGATGGTGTCCTGTTTTTTTAGATCGGAAAGCATCCGGTTGACACTCTCTCGTGTCAGACCAATGAATTGCGCCAAATCGCGATTGGTAAGGGAAAGGTCGATGAGGATTCCTTCGGGGTGTGGCTTGCCGTACGTGTTACTCATGCGGATTAACGTTGAATACAAGGCGCCAATTTTGCCATTGAGTAGCAAATCGCGAAATTTGGATTGCATCCGCCTGTTCATCAATCCCATCCAACGCAGGAAGTCTACGCAAAATTGACCGTTTTTGATGAGCATTTTTTCCAACCCTTGTCGCGGGATGATCCATATCTCACCCTCCATCAACATGGTGCCTGTGGAGGTGTACTTCAATTCCTGTTCGAAGAGCCCTGAGACGCCGACTAGCTCTCCTTCACCAAATACTTGCAATGTTAATTCTTTTCCATCGTTTGTGTTTTTTGTGAGCTTAATTTGGCCCGACGAAATCAAGAATAGCTGATCGGCACTTTCACCATCCAAAAACAGAACGGCTCCGGGAACGAAATTTTTCCTAACAGAAAACGTTTCAAGGCTATTCACAAAATCGGAAGAAATCTGCTCTACAAACGTTGTGCCATTTCCGGTCATGTGGGTCCTCCCTACAACAAGGATACAAAGGTAACTCATTATATCATCTGAAATCAATGGTTTGGGAAGAGAAAATCGTCCTAGATTGTGGCAATGGTGTGAGGTAAATCACAACCTGGGTTACGAGCCATTGCTACAATGGACTCGAGTGAAAGGAAAAAATGAGCAGCAGCAGGGAGGGTGTTGTATGAATTATATATTTGCTTCCAAGGTAGCGAAGCGTGCTTTTATCATCATTGCTTGCTTGTTCGTCCTAAGTTACGTGGGAACACGTTTTTTCACGCATATCGATTTGGCGCTTTACGGCTATATGGTGGGGACTCTTGTCTTTATTGGAGGTTTCCTATACCGATTTTCTGCGTGGGCAGATCGCCCGCCAACGAATGTTATTTTGAAAAAGGGGCTACGACTTCTCTTTCGTAAAAGTACGGCGAATACAACGGTGGATCATCTGGCCATCTATCGCTTTATTTGGAATCGGGGATGGTACCGCTGGACACAGCACATTTTGCTGGGATGGGGATGCATCTTGGCCGCGTTTGTCACCTTTCCGTTAGTTTTTGGCTGGATGTATTTCACAATGACGGACAATGGTTTCTATCAGGTCGTGTTCATGGGTGTGGATGTTCTGACCGTAAAAGCGGATGGCTGGGTTGCCTTTCTCTTTTACAACGCGTTGAACATTACTGCTTTTATGGTCATCAGCGGAGCAGTCATGGCATTGTATCGCAGATTCAAGAACATGCAGGCACGGGCTGAACAATCCTTTGTCTACGACTTTTTGCCTTTATACCTGCTACTGTTTATCAGCGTGACAGGCTTGATGTTAACCGCAAGCAACATGTTCTTAGGGGGCTTTGGGCACCCGGTCATATCAGTCACTCATCAATTTGCAGTGATTGTGACATTGATATATCTGCCATTCGGAAAACTGGCTCACATACCGTTCCGTCCCATGAGTGTGTTTGCACGTAATTATCGCGAACACTACGGCGAGCAGGAAATGAAAAAGTGCAAAGTGTGCAGCAATGAGTTTGTTTCTGCGGAACAGTCGGCAGATGTAATCAACGTGCTGGGTAAAAACGAAATGGCTTTTCAAATGGAAGAAGGATTCCACTTGGCTGAACTTTGCTTGCCGTGCCGCAGAAAATACCGGATGTTCCGCTTCACAGGAGTTCCTACGCACGAGATCAATGCCAGGGAGGCAAATCAACATGCCAAAGGATAAATTTTTTAAAGTAATTGAAAACAAGATACATCCGAACGAGAAATTGGTCAGCACGCACTGCTGCTACTGCGGTATGCAATGCGGGATGAACCTGCGTGTAGATACATCGACGAACAAGATTATCGGAGTGGAGCCACGGTACGATTTTCCTGTCAACCTGGGTAAGATGTGCCCAAAAGGCGTGACGGCTTATCAGCAGGTGAACCATCCGGATCGGATACAGCGGCCGTTGATTCGAACAGATGCGTCATTAAAAGGCACGGCGGAAGGATTTCGGGAGGCGTCATGGGAGGAAGCACTTGACTTGATCATTTCCAAGTTCAAGGAATTGCAACACAACTATGGCAAAGATACCTTGTCAGTTTACTCTGGCGTTTCCATGACGAATGAAAAATGCTATCTCACGGGTAAGTTTGCGCGGGTCGCCTTGCAAACGCGCTATATCGACTACAATGGTCGCTTCTGCATGTCCTCCGCTGCGGCAGGATTGAATCGAAGCTTGGGGATTGATCGCGGTTCTACCATTCCCTGGACGGATATTCATCAAACAGACTGCTTGTTTTTAGCCGGTTCAAACGCGGCAGAGTGTCATCCAACCAGCATGTTTCGCATTTGGGAAGTGCAAAATCGAGGCGGTTATCTAATCGTAGCCGATCCAAGGGAAACACCTCTGGCACGTCGAGCTGATATCCACCTGGATCTGCGACCCGGTACAGATTTGGCACTGGCAAACGGAATCGTTCATCTCCTGATCAAGAACGGACATATTGATGAAGACTTTATTCGAAATCATACGAATGGTTTTGAAGAAACAAAAGAAGTGGTTGCTACCTTCACACCGGAGTATGTCAGCGAAATAACAGGGGTTTCGGTGGAGAAGATTGTGAGGGCTGCCGACATTTTCGGGAGGGCACCCGATGCGATTGTGATGTTTTGCCGTGGTGTGGAACAACAGGCGAAAGGGACGGACAACGTATCGGCCTATACCAACATGTCGCTCGTCACAGGCAAGATTGGCCGTCCAAAATCAGGTGTTGCAACCCTTACTGGTCAAGGAAACGGTCAAGGGGGGCGGGAACACGGGCAAAAAGCCGATCAATTGCCTGGCTACCGCAAGCTCGATAATCCTGAACATGTGCGTGAAATAGCATGTGCCTGGGGCATTCCCGCGGAAGAGATGCCGCAGAAAGGTGTCTCTGCCTATGAGATGTTCCAGCTGATGAAGGATAAAACAATCCGTAGCTTATACTTACTCTGCTCCAATCCGGTTGTAAGTGCGCCAAATCTAAACCATGTTCGGGAATCCCTGAAAAGTTTGGACTTTATGGTTTGCTGCGACTTTTACTTGTCCGAATCAGCTGAATACGCCGATGTCGTTCTTCCCGTTACGACTTGGGCAGAGGACGATGGAACGACTACCAACCTCGAAGGTCGTATCATTCGTCACCGTCAGGCACAGGAATGGTTCGAAGAATCCAAGCCTGACTGGTGGATTCAGGTAGAAATCGCCAAAAGAATGGGGCGCGGACAATTCTTTGCTCACTTGAAGTCTCCCCAGGATATTTTCAATGAAATACGTCAGGTATCCAAAGGCGGAATAGCTGACTACTATGGGGTCACCTACGAGAAAATTGATCAAAATAATGGTGTTTTCTGGCCGTGCCGTGAGGAGGGCGACGAGGGGCAGCCCCATTTATTCCTGGATAAAAAATTTTATCACCCGGATGGCAAAGCCAAAATATGTGCGTTGCCTTATCGCCCGCCAGCGGAGGAGCCGGATGAAGAATATCCTTTGCGGCTAACTACGGGACGAGTTGTGTTCCACTATTTATCCGGGAACCAGACAAGACGAATCCCGTTTTTGAATGACATGTATCCTGATCCTCTGCTAGAGGTTCATCCAAAAACAGCGACTCGTTACGGCATTGAACACGATGAGATGGTCACTCTGAAAACAAGAAGAGGCGAGGCGCAGTACCGCGTGAAAGTTATCGAGGCGATTCGAGAGGATACGGTGTTTGTTCCGTACCATTGGGGAAAAGCGCAGTCTATCAATCTGCTGACCAACCCGGCATTGGACCCTTACAGCAAAATGCCAGAGTTTAAAGCGTGCGCCGCGAAAATCATCAAGCACAAGCATGGAGGAGTTCGCCATGGGTAAACAAGTCTTATACATCGAAATGGATAATTGCATCGGTTGTCGAAGCTGCTTGGCGGCGTGTACACAGTGTGGAGGTCACGACAACCGAAACCGAAACTACGTACTGGATGTGGACCCGTTTATCAGCAGACAAACGATTCCTCTCATGTGCTTCCATTGTGTCAATCCTGCTTGTGCCCGCAGCTGTCCTGCTCAGGCGATTCAAATCGGAGATAATGGAGCCGTATTGTCAGCTTTGGTAGAGAAATGCATCGGTTGTCAAAATTGTACGATTGCCTGCCCCTATGGGATTCCCAAATTTGATGAAGAACAGAATCTCATGTACAAGTGCGATCTATGCTACGACCGTACGAAAGAGGGAATCCCGCCGATGTGCGCTTCGGTTTGCCCGACAAACACCTTGCAGTGGATTGAGGAAGCAGAGCTGGAAGAAAAACGGGCACAGATTCCTTTGGCCAATGGCAAATGGACTGCCAGCCACGACCCGGATGTGCTGGAAGGCGAAACCAATGTGAAAATTAGCCTGCCTGGCATTCTGCAGGGCAAACAGAAGCTATTCTAGAGGGGAGAAATACCTTATGGAGAACGAGAAAACCCGCCCAATTCCGTTGAAGGATGACAATTATACACATAACATTAATCGTTCTAATGAGCGAAGTCTGGATCGACGGAGTTTTATGAAAACAATGGTAGGAGCAGCCGGTCTATTCGCGGCATCTACTCTACCATGGGGGGCATTAGCTGCCAAGGAGCTGATGAGTTCATCCAGCAAGTCGTATCCCACACAAAAAATCGCGAATCTCAGCGATATAAAACCCGGAGATGCGATTGAGTTTGCTTATCCAGGAGAGCATGACAGCGCGTTGTTTGTATATGTGAAGGAAAAGGAATACAAGGCGTATCAAAATGCATGTACCCACCTGCGTTGTCCGGTATTTTGGGACCGAGATGAGAAAGAGCTGCTATGTCCTTGCCATCATGGGAAATTTGATATCGCCACAGGTAATCCGCTCGCTGGTCCCCCAAGAAGACCACTTCCGGAAATTGTGCTTCAAGAGAAAGATGGAGCTGTATACGCTGTAGGGGTGAAGAGATATGAAGAGCAGCTATAGAAGTGTCATCCTATTAGCATTGATCTTGTTCGCCAGCATTGTTTGCACCCAGTACACAGTCAATATGTATTTTGCACAGCGATATTTGGAGGTGCTATTGCTCAGCGGTGCAACGGTAGTGTTGTTCCCACTGGCATGGATGGTATTTAGAAAAGACCAGCGGGATCGAAGAGAACAAGGGAAATAATCTGCGGAAGGGAGTGTGATCAGTGACCATGAATCCTAGTAAGAGAACAATTGCCGAGCTTCACCAAGAGCTGCCTGCCTTGGTGGATAAAAAGATGGGGATACTCATTCAAGATTTGGCGGATAATGCCGAACCACACAGTCCGGCTCTCTTGGAAAGGCAGCTGGCAAAATGGGAGATCACGGAGGATGAGGAGCATCTGCGACTCTATTTTAATCCTTGCCAGTTTATTGCGATTCCCATCCAGAATGGACCGGTTGTTTTTTCGCAAGAGGATGACTGTATTCAAATGGTTGCGAGGGACAATCGGGGACAGCTAGCGTATCGCATTTCTTTTGGTAACTAACTCCCACTAGTAGATGGAGGGATTGTAATGGGACCACCGCCTATAGGATGTATGGGGATGATGCAGGAGTTTGAAGGGAGAAGGAAGCTGTGTCCAGCTCTGGAAAAATTGAAAGACGAGCACCTATCATTAGTTGAGCAGTTGAATGAGCTCGTACATCTAGCAAATAACCTGAAATCTACTGCTGAACCTACTAAAAGAAAGAAAGGCTTAACAGAGCTTCATGAGCTGGCGTCCTCGTTTCGGGCGGAACTGGAGAGACACTCCAGACGCGAGGAGGAAGACCTGTATCCCCTAATGGCTAACTATATCGAACGGGAGATGGGACCGATTGCTGCCATGGAGGAAGAGCATGATCTTATTCATGAAAGCCTGATGTCGTTCATGCAAATCGTAGAAAAGGAAAAGTCTGAACCTGTTGAAGTAGAAGCTGTCCACACTCATTTGCTGAAGTCAGTAGAAATACTCTTGGAACATTTCTTTAAAGAAGAGAGTGTGCTGTTCCCGATGGCAGAATACGTATTGAGTGACGCAGAGAAAGAGCAGTTGCGAGTACTGTTTCAAGATTAAAAATTATGTAGCCCTCCTACTGGTAAAAGTGGGAGGGTGTTTTTGTTTTCCAATTATATTATTTTAAGGGAAAATGTGCGTGTTTCTACTGTCATTTGTCGGTTTCAATCGGATGAAACCAAGCATTAACTAGTAGGGAATAAATAGAGGAGGGGGTGTTCTAAGTGCCGATTATTAAACCGTATCTAACCTCATTGAGATTTACGTCCACGATGAGTGCTGGAACTGGTACTGGTGCAACGTTTGCCATTGCGGCAACTGCATTTACCACTGACACTGGCGCTGCTGCGACAGCATTTCCTAGTACGTTTGCTTTTTACAATCTCTACGTCAATGGAGTGCTTCAGGCAGGTAATACTTCCACAATTACAACGACAGCGATCACGATTCCAGATGGAAATGCCGAAAACGGTGGTACACCCATAGTTGTAGAGTTTGTCGTTAACTAAGATGAATAGGATGGTGGCCCCAGGTGGTTGGAATGTGCCTGGGGTTCACTCATGTGTGAAAATCGGAGTGAACGGTCGAAGCACTTCGAGAAAGGACGAGTGATTTCATGAGGCGCAATGTCACACAGTCATACACAGTGAGGAGACAGTGTCTGCAAATCGTCCCGCCATTAGGTTGTCCCGGGATTTTTCCAGTAAAACCCTCCCCAACTTGTCCTCCCTGCCCCCCATGTCCATGTACGCCTGGTTTAATACGTACAGAAACCTATCAGTATACAGCAATATCAGATGGAGTCAAAAATATGTATACCAACAGTGATGCTGTCATGCCATTCAGTACTTCGGGGATTCTGGACCCGAATGAAGTTTCTGTTGTGAATCTTTTCATCAATGGAATGCTTCAGCCTCCCAATTTATATGTTGTCCAGCAGGGAGTTTTGATTCTGAGTGACATACCTGTACAAGGTGTTCCTCTTATTCTTCAGTTCATCAAGATGATTGTCTCATAAATGGTTGCTTCCAAAATGGGAAAAGGTCATGTCATACATACATGTCATTTTCCTTCCATGTTGTGCCTTACCAGAGATATGATCGGCTCGACATACTTAAAAGTCTCTCGTCTTCGATTTGGCAGGCAAGATCGCTTGCTCTCCTTTTTCATAGAAAGCAAGTAGAGTATGGACAAAACTCAATCTCGGCACGATCATATAAACGGTCAAGGCAGACCCAATACTGATCAGGGCCCCCACAATGACATCTGCCGGATAATGAACGCCTACCAAAATGCGAGAAAGCCCCACACAAGCTGCAAGCAGCATCCAGAGTGGCCCCGTCGTCTTTCTAAAAAGCCAGTAGGTCATGCAAAAGGAAAAAAACAGGATCGTATGGTCACTGGGAAACGAATTGTCGACCGCTTTTTGTACCAATTGATTGACGTTCGCAAGCTCTGCGAATGGCTGATTATTCGCATGAAGGCTTCCGGCTACTTTCCCGAATAGCTCGGCGATGACAAACGTAAACATCGCACAAACGACCATGATGCGATTCTCATGTTTTCTCGTAAACCAATACACCAAAGCACTCAACGCTAAAATAAACACCGTATATTCTGCTACGTAAAAAGCCACGGGATTGAGAGCCGGATACTCTTTCCCCAAGTCATTAATCAAGCGAAAATAGTGAATGTTGATTTCCATGCCATTCATTTTTGGTGATCCTCCTTTACATGTAACAGGAGAATCGTAATCGATAGGAGAGAAATGGGAAATTGATTTACCTTACGAAATATTACAGGGTTGTAAGGTTGGTTTCGTAGCATCAAAAAAGAGACGGCAGAACCGTCTCTTTTTTGTTGGACAAAAGGTCCATATTATTTGTTGTTGCCATCTAATTCTGCTTTGGGGTAGATGTCTTTTTTGACAGCCTTTAATTTTCCGACACGATCCATGGTTACGTTGATGTAATGATCCGGGGAAGTGTAAATGACAAGAATCTGTGTCTTGTTATCCTGGACAGTAGAGGAGTGGATCTGTGAGAACTTGTATTTTTCCGCTTGCTTTCCAAACAAAAGTTTGAGATGCTCCTTGCCTTTTTTGATCGCTTTCTCATCACCTAAAACTTCTTTCGAAGAGGGGAGTCCGTTTTGGATGTTGATGTCGATCAGCTCTCCCGTACTTGCGTTTACATGGACAACTCCGAAGTCTGGGGTAGTTCCCTCTGGTGTGCTCGACAAAATCACTTCCAAACGTTCGATAGGACCAGAAGTGGTGACGACATTCTCTTTTACGATGGAGGTGATGTGATAGTTCTTCAGGTCAGGGATGACTTCTTTGACGTGATTCAGAGTCACTTTTGCTTTTTGATTCAGATCTTTTATGGAAAGCTCTTCTAACTTGGTCGCAGTTACAGTTGCTTTCGCTTTGTGGGAAGAGGCTGCTGCGGCTTCGTTTAACAGAACAGGTGTGTTTGGCAAAAGGAGAGCCGCTATCAGGGTGAAGGGTAGTACTTGGTGTTTGAACATTCGAAGCAACCCCTCTTATTCTTCGATATACATATCTTTTTTGGCAGCCTTGAGCTCCCCTTGGCTATCCATGGTCACGTAAATGTCATGGTCCGGTGCGGTGTAAATCACGAGAATTTGTTTTGAGCCATCTTCGAAAACATAGTTACGAACATCGGATACCTCATAGATGTCTGCTTTCTCATCAAAAAAATGTTTTAGGTACTCGAAGCCCTTCTTGGTTGCTTCTTCTTCGTTCAACTTGACTTCCGATTTAAGCAGACCGTTGGCTATTTCGGCGCCAATGAGTTCTCCCGTTTTTGCGTTCATTCTGACAAGTGCGTGATGAGGCTTCTCACCTTCAGGGGTGCCCATCAGTTCCACTTCTAACTGGTCGATTCTATCACCGTTTCTGGTTTTTAAATTTTCATAGACTCTCACGTGGATAATATCATATTTTTTCATATCCGGCATGACTTCTTTGACCAGTTCTAGTGTCGCTTTTGCATTGTCATCAAGGTCTTCTGCTGTCAATTTTTTGCTAATGAGTTCTTCTTCGGTAGAGGATGCTTTTGCGGCAACTTCGTTCGTCAAAACGGCAGAGTTCGACAAAAGTAAAGCAGTCATCAGTGTGAATGCTAGTGCCTTACGCTTGGACATTCCTAATCAGCTCCATTATTTGTAAATTTGGCGTACATGGATTAATACGGAAAGAGATCTACATAAGTAACTGTGAAAATTGTTAAAAATTATAATAGAGCGAATAAAGGGAGAAAGTGTCGAAAAATAGTTTTGAAATTTTATTTCAAATCTGACAATTCATATTGATATTTTATTTCAAGTGTCTATAATACAAAATATGTAATGATTTACCAAAGTCACACTTGAATGTAAGCGCTTAACAAATTCATGGACTAAAGGGGTGGTATCGTGTTGAATGGCGGGTTGCTGCGCATCCGCGAATCGTTGCACAATATCAAGCGTTCTGAACAAAACGCGGCGCATTACATTTTAGCTAATCCGGATGAGGTGATTCGTCTTTCCATCAAGGAACTCGCGGAAAGAAGCGAATCCAGCCAAGCTGCCATCATACGCATGTGCAAAAGTATCGGTGTAGATGGTTTTCAGGAGTTGAAAATCAGAATAGCGGGTGATCTGCAATCGTCTACCGCTCAGGATGAATTCAAAGAGATTCTTCCCGATGCTGATATGTACACCTTGATTGAATCGGTTTCGCTCAACAACATCCTCTCCTTGCGGGAAACGATCAAAATTTTGGATACAGAAGCAGTGGGGCAGGCGATTGGTGAGCTGTACGGTGCCACCCGGATTGATTTTTACGGAGTGGGTGCTTCGCAATTGGTTGCCCAGGATGCCCAACATAAATTTTTGCGCATCAATAAAATGTGCACGGCCCATTCGGATTCCCACTTGCAGCTTACTTCGGCAGTCACCTTGACGGCTGGTGATGTGGCAGTCGGCATCTCGAATTCGGGGGAAACCTCGCAGATCATAACCACGATGAAACAAGCCCGCAAATCGGGTGCTGTGACCATTGGCATTACCAAATACGGCACAAACTCCTTGGCGGAATGCGTGGATATTCACTTAACCACGTTTTCAACAGAAGCGGATGAACGCAGTGCCGCCACTTCCTCACGAATCGCACAACTCAATGTGATCGACATCTTGTTTAGAGGTGTTGCTGCCAAAAATTACGATGTCTCTGCTGCGTACTTGCGCCAGACGCGTAAAGCTGTTCGGGAGCAGTACAAATAAACAAATCCTCCTTAGAATACACAAACTCCTGCCTTTATCCTTTTATCCTTATCAGTCAGTAAAGAGTCCCTTACCTTCAAAGAGCCCACATATGTCTAGTAGTACGTTAGGTGTTTGGAAATATCGTTAGCTATGCAAGTTTTTTACTTCATGCAATTGGGGAGGTTTTCCATGAAAAAGAGAAGGTTTCTCTCAGTCCTCGGTTTGATTGGCTTAGCCGCGGCATTGCTTATTTCCGGATGTAGCAGCCAGTCCTCCACACAGCAGGGGGACAAAGTCGAATTGTATATGGGCTACAGCTCTGATCCACCAACGAAGAAAAAGATGGAAGAAATTATTGCAAAATTCGAACAATCACACCCTCACATCAAAATCAAAACAATGACGGCTCCTTATGATGACTTCTATCAAAAGCTGACGACTCAAATCGCGGCCGGGAATGCGCCTGATCTTTGGCAGAGCGACGGGACAAAAGTATTTGGTTACGCCCAACGCGGCGCGATTCTCGACATCACCGACTACGTCACGAAAGAAATCAACAAAGAGGAGCTCAACGGTCTGGAGTTCAACAAAGACTCAGATGGGAAGTATTGGGGAGTGCCACAGGGAATCCAAGTCGGAGCCCTTTTCTACAACAAAGATTTGTTCGACAAAGCGGGCGTACCATACCCTACGGCTGACTGGACCTGGGATGATGTGAAGGCGGCTTCCGCCAAGCTGACCCTCGATGCCAACGGGAAAAATGCAGACGATCCTGCTTTTGACAAAAAATCAGTGAAGCAGTACGGCTTCGCGTTTTTCGGTAGCTCACGCGGTGCATTTAACATCTTGAAAGCGTATGGTGGCGGGGTATTGGACCCGACTTTGAAAAAATCGATTATCAACAGTCCGGAGAACAAAAAAGCGGTCGAGTGGATGGTCGACGGCATGCAGCGCAAGCTATTCCCGAATCCGGCTGATCTAAAGGCGTTCCAAAGCAACTTCAAAGCGTTTTTGAGCGGGGCTGTGGCGATGCAAATCGATATTTACGCAGCAACGACCTCGATGAATGGTGCAGGGTTGAATTACGATGTCGCTCCTATGCCAAAAGGGCCGGACGGCAAACGCTTCGCACCCGTCATCGCCAACTCATGGGTCATCAACAAAAAGGCAGAGGAGCAGAAGGTCAAGGCCGCTAAAGAATGGATCACCTACTGGACGACATCTGATGAAGCACAAAAAGAGTGGACAGAAGTAGGGGAAGCCATTCCGGTGAAAAAATCAGTGGCGAATTCCGAGATGTTCCTAAACCCAGCCACGAAGCCAGAAAACAAAAAAGTCTTCCTCGACACCTTGGAGTTCGCGGGCACGATTGATACCAACGCTGTCTTTACCGAGTGGGTGAAGGTGTTCACGGATAATCTGGCAGAACTGTTCATGGATAAATACGGAACGGATGAATTCATCACGAAAACAGACGAAGGCATTCAAAAAGTTCTGGATGACTTCTTCAAGAAGCAGTAGTCATCAATCAGTGAGGATGTGTGCCAACCATGCTAGAACTGCAAACCAAGCAACAGGCGAAGCCTGCTGTGAAAAAGAGAAAATGGTTGGATAGCGAGGGGAGATGGGGACTGCTCCTGGTCTCCCCTTATCTCATCCACTTTCTCGTGTTCGTCGTAGGAACTTCGGTCGCGTCATTGTACTTCAGCTTTTCGGACTACGATATTTTAAATCCGCCTAAATGGACTGGCTTGGACAACTATGCAAAGCTGTTTGAAGACCCGCTGTTTTATCGCGCGTTATGGAATACGGTCTATTTTACGATCCTGTACGTACCGGCCAAAACGTTTTTGGCGTTGCTGTTAGCAGTGGCCCTGAATCAAAAGCTAAAGGGTTTGAAATTTTTCAGGATGGTTCACTTTTTGCCGGTTATCTCCTCATGGACGGTGATCGTGTATGTAGCAGATGCGGTGTTTAACCAGCGGATCGGTTTTGCCAATGCTTTTCTATCTAAAATTGGGCTAGCTCCGCAAAACTGGCTGATTGATGAATTCTGGGTCATCCCGGTCTTGGTTCTCATCGCCATCTGGAAGTCAGTCGGCTACATGATGATTATTTTTCTCGCTGGGCTGCAAGGAATTTCTTCTGATATGTACGAGGCAGCCTCGATTGATGGAGCAAACGCTTGGCAAAAGTTTTGGCGGGTGACAGTCCCGATGATTTCCGGCACGACGTTTCTGGTCGTCATCTTGAACACGATTTACTCTTTCCAAAACTTCGAACAGATTTTTGTGATGACCGGGGCCTCTACGGAGGCAGGCTCGACAGGTGGTGCGAACAACGCCAGCCTCGTCCTGATGCTCTTCATGTTCCGCCAAGCATTCAGCTTTTTCAAAATGGGCTATGCCTCTGCTATCGCGTGGGTGTTGTTCCTCATCCTGCTTGCCATTACGCTCATCCAATTCAAGCTGCAAAAGAAATGGGTTCATTATGATTAAGAGGCAAGGAGGTAGCCATGCAAAAGCGTTTTCCTC
This sequence comes from Brevibacillus sp. BC25, assembly GCF_000282075.1. NCBI lineage: Bacteria > Bacillati > Bacillota > Bacilli > Caryophanales > Paenibacillaceae > Brevibacillus > Brevibacillus sp. BC25. The sequence continues at coordinate 9,263 of NZ_AKIX01000012.1, read as the reverse complement.
TAAATAAAATCGTTGGATACCTGTTTGTCATAGCGAGTGCGTTGATTATGCTGGTTCCGTTTTTGACGACTGTATTTAACTCGCTGAAAACTTACAAGCAGTACATGCAATTTCCGCCAGAATGGCTGCCCAATCCAGCACAGTGGAGCAACTATACAACCGTGTGGGAACAGGCGAATTTTAGCAGCTATACGATCAACAGTCTGATTGTCGCGATTCTTTCGGTTATCGGGGCCTTATTGTCCAGCTCGATGATTGCCTTTGCTTTTGCCAGGCTGCGCTTTCCTTTCCGCGACACACTGTTCATGATCGTGCTGGGAACGATGATGATCCCGGGGATCGTCACGATTATCCCGCAGTTTATTATCTTTAAAAATTTGGGTCTGCTCGATACGTTGGCTCCGCTTTGGCTATTGGAGTGGCTCGGACAGCCGTTTGCCATTTTTTTAATGAGGCAAGCATTTTTAAATATCCCGAAGGATTACGAGGAAGCGGCAAAGCTGGATGGCTGCAATCCGTTCCAGATTTACTGGCGGGTGTTTTTGCCGATGTGCAAGCCATCCTTGGCAACACTGGCGGTCTTTACGTTTATGGGGAAGTGGAATGAGATTTTGGCGCCAGTCATTTATCTCATTTCGGACGAGAACTTTACGCTGCCGATTGGGATTTTGTCTTTGAGCGGTCAGTACAAGACAGAGGATCAACTGCTGGTAGCAGGGGCCTTGATCAGCTTGATCCCGATTTTGATCGTGTTCTTGTTTGCGGAGAAATATTTTGTGGAAGGCTCAAAAACTTCTGGATTGAAGTAGGGCGTAAAGGAGGCTAGCATCCGATGCAATACGTACCTTGGGACGATCGATATGCGGACGCTCTGTGCGAGCTGTGGAATCAGGAGTTGGGTGATCGCTTTCCCATGCGGCCTGGGCTCATGCAGCAAAACAGCTTCGAGGATCAGAATGTAGTCAAAGCTGGGTCGTGGATTGCGGTAGATGCTGTGACGCAGCGTCCTGTCGGGTTTGTCGTGGCCAAATGCTGGCAGGAAAAGCTCGACATTCAATTGGGAAAAGGCATTGGCTGGATACAGGTCTTACTCGTTTCTACCGCACATCGCGGGCAAGGGGTAGGGCGTGAATTGCTGGCAAGGGCAGAGAATGCGTTGCGAGAGCAAGGGGTGGAAAAGGTCTTGCTGGGGCGCGATCCGTATCATTATTTCCCGGGCATACCCGATGAATTTGCAGACGTAAAAGCGTGGTTTGAGAGACAAGGGTATCACTCGGAGGAGCGGTTGGAGAACGATCTGTTAGGCCAGTATCTCGAACCAGCAGAGCTGGAATTGCCAGAGGTACCGGATGGCCGCTTTCGACTGTTGACGAGGGAGGACCAAGATGCCTTCTTGGCCTTCTTGCATCGATGCTTTCCCGGGCGCTGGGAGTATGAAGCCATTCACTATTTTAAGCGGGGAGGAACCGGACGCGAATTCGTCGTGGTGGAGCTGCACGGTGAGATCGCCGGTTTTTGCCGGATCAATGATGCCGATTCTCCGTTTGTTGCCCAAAACGTATACTGGGCACCATTGTTTGCGGATGGGCTGGGCGGCATCGGTCCATTGGGCGTGGATGCGGAGTATAGGGGACGAGGCTTGGGACTGGCGATTGTGGAGGCGGGCATTGTGGCTTTGCGGAATCGCGGTATTCCAAACATTGTCATTGATTGGACGACGCTGGTCGATTTCTATGCGAGGCTCGGATATCGTAGCTGGAAGCAGTATGCGAAGTACGGCAAAGCATTCTCATAACAAGAGTAAGTCGGTAGGGAGGAGGATTCCATGCAAGCCGAACTTATGACAGTGGAACAGAAGGTCGGGCAACTGCTGATGATCGGTTACCCTACACTGGATATTCCCGAAGAAATGGAAGCGTGGATCAAACAAAAACAGATTGGCAACGTGATTCTTTTTAGCCGCAATATCGGGACACCGGAGGAGACTTATCAACGCGTACAGAAACTCCAGAGCTGGGCGTATGAGTCTTTGCATCCCTATCCGCTGTTGATCGGGACCGACCAGGAAAATGGCGTGGTCTCCCGACTGCAAAAAGGAGCGACGCGCTTTCCAGGAGCGATGGCTTTGGGGGCCACAGGCAATCTCGATCAAGCCAAGCGCATCTACCAGGCAACAGGTGAGGAGCTGCGTGCAGCAGGGATTTCAGTCAATTTCGCCCCGACGGTCGATGTAAACAACAATGCGGACAATCCGGTCATTGGGGTGCGGTCTTTTGGAGAAGCGCCAGAGCAGGTGGCTCGTTTTGGTGAGGCCGCCATTCAAGGTCTGCTTGCGAGTGGTGTCATTCCCTCTATCAAGCACTTCCCCGGTCACGGCGATACGAGCATCGATTCCCATGAAGCTGTTCCTGTGCTCGGACATGATCGGACGCGACTGGATCAGGTCGAGTTGGTTCCATTCCAGCGCAGTATCGCGGCAGGAGTCCCCATGGTGATGGTTGGACATATCAGTTTGCCCAGTATGGATGAGTCGGGTTCTCCTGCTACGTATTCCAAGGAGATCGTGACGGGAATTTTGCGTGAGTCGCTCGGCTTTGATGGGGTCGCAATAACGGATTGTATGGAAATGGCTGCCATCGCGGGTACCATCGGGGTTCCGGAAGCGGCGGTGCGTTGTGTGCAGGCTGGGATCGATCTTGTTCTGGTTTCCCACACGCATGAAGTTCAGCAAAAAACGTATGAACGACTCGTCGCGGCCATTCATTCGGGGGAGCTGTCAGATGCGTGGGTCAACGAAGCAGTAAATCGCGTGCTTCAATTAAAGAAACGATTTCTTTCCTGGGAGCATTGCTTGCGAGCAACAGGCCCTTCCTTTGACCGTGTCCAGCATGCAGACATGGCGAGAAGTGCGCTCGCCCAAGCCATAACCTTGGTGAAAAATGAACATCAGCTGCTTCCTTTACAGAGAAGTACGCAACCGCTCGGTGTGATTTTTCCGGGGATTTCCAACCTTACGTTGGCAGAGGATGGGCAAGCAGCTTCTGGCGATCTGGTCGCACCATTGAGAAAATATCGTGAAGTTGAATACCATATGATGTCGACGCTTAACCCGACAGAAGATGAAGGGGAGATGGTGGCGAATGTGATGTCATCCATGGAGCAGATCGTCGTTTTTACGTACAATGCCCATATCTTTAAAGGCCAATCGCTGCTGGTGAATCGGCTAGTTCAACAGGGGAAAAAGGTCGTGGCTGTCGCTCTGCGAAACCCGTATGATCTCTTGGTAATGCCAGAGGTCGATGCGTATCTCGCCGTTTATGACCATACGTACCATGCCATAGAGCTTGTGGCAGACATTTTGTTCGGGGAACGAAAGGCCGCTGGACATCTACCAGTAAGCCTGTTTCCATCGGAGAAAAAGCAGCATGGTGTGGGGTAGAAAGAGAAGATGAGTGTAGATGGGTGGGAGGTAACTGGATGAAGTTTCACCTGCGTGATTTAACGACAGAAACAAGAAATCGGAATACGGAAGAGCTGGATAAATTCTCTACGATGGAGATTGTCCAGATTATGAATGAAGAGGATAAAACAGTTGCGTTTGCCGTTGAAAAGGAGCTGGCTTCGATTGCAGCGGCCGTTGACTTGATCGCAGAATGTCTGGAAAACGGCGGAAGACTCTTTTATTTTGGAGCGGGAACGAGTGGGAGATTGGGCTTGCTCGATGCTGCTGAATGCCCCCCGACCTTTGGGACGGACCCCTCGTTGGTGCAGGGAATCATAGCAGGCGGGGAAAAAGCTATCGTCAGGGCAGTCGAGGGAGCCGAAGACGTGGAGCAGAACGGCAGAGAAGATGTCATTGCCTATGGCGTAAAGGCAGGGGATGCCGTAGTGGGAATTGCGGCGAGTGGTCGGACACCCTATGTCATCGGAGCATTGGCGGAAGCAAGAAGGCAGCAGGCAAAAGTCATTTCGTTGTCCTGCAACCAGATGGCGCAGATCAGCCAAGGTATGGATGTAGCGATTAATGTGGTGGTAGGGCCAGAGGTGGTGACTGGATCGACACGCTTAAAAGCAGCGACGGCGCAGAAGATGGTTCTCAATATGATTACGACGGGCTGCATGGTGCGATTGGGGAAAGTGTACAAAAATTTGATGGTTAATGTGCAGGTAACCAATGAGAAACTGAAGGAACGGGCAAAACAAATCGTGGCAGAAGCGACCAATGTCTCTACCGATGAGGCAGACGTACTGTTGCACAAGGCAGACGGTGACGCAAAACTGGCGATCGTGCTGCAAAAGACCGGGTTGCCAACAGAGGACGCAAGCCGTTTGCTCACCCAGTATAAGGGCAATATTCGACGGATTTTGGAAGGGAATCACAATCAGGAATGATCAGCCTAATCCTTTTGGATGAGGCTTTTTTTGTTATTCGAGGTCTTTAAGATAGCGGAGTGCTTTATCAAATTGTTCTACTTTTGAATTCGCCTTAAGCCACTGCAAACCATTCTTTCGAGGACGATATCCGCCCTTGCTAAATTGGTACTGTTTTATCCATGAAAGTATGTCTTGTGCGTTGTCCAATCCCAAATAATATAAAGGTTCGATCGCTATTTTTAACAATTCTTCTTCCAGCTGAGGCCGAAAGTGAAGGACTGTCGATACAACCATAAAATAACCTTCAGCTGCAGTGGGACAAGTATAGCTTGGAATCCATGAGTGGATTTTTTGGATGATTTCTTGGTCTGAAGCTGTACATGTATGAGATTCAATGGAATATATCAAAGTCATGATTTCATCGAAGTTTGTTGACAAATTCTTCGCCTCCCAATAATGCTTTTTCCATCATTATAAGACACAACTGGTAATGAAAATCACTTGTATGATCCATAAAATGTTCATTTGAATATTGGCGAAAAAGAGGATATGATTACATTAATTATTAGATTATAATTCTTATAATTTAAATGGACAGAGGTGATACGTATGAAAAATGGTGATTTTCACCATCTTGATCATGTGAAAGAACAGCAAACATCGAAGAAAACATTGTGGATTACGCTCCTACTGACGTTGTTTTTTACGATCGTGGAGATTGTGGGAGGCTTGATGTCCAATTCACTCGCGCTCCTGTCCGACTCCGCCCATATGATTTCTGACGTCTTTGCTTTAGGGTTGAGTATGACCGCTATTTATATGGCGACACGTAAGCCGACTAAGAAGTACACGTTCGGATTTCTCCGTTTTGAAATTATTGCTTCGTTCTTAAATGGCTTGGCTCTTGCTGTAATTTCGATCGGGATTGTGATTGAAGGGATCAAACGGATGATCAATCCGCAAGACGTTGATTTGCAGTTGATGCTGACCATTGCATCCATTGGTTTGGTTGTAAACATCGTGCTGACCATCGTACTTTCCCGCAGTATGAAGGAAGAAGACAACCTCAATGTAAAAAGCGCGTTGTGGCATTTTATTGGGGATTTGCTCAGCTCTGTCGGTGTAATTACGTCGGCGATTCTCATTTACATGACAGGCTACTACTTGTTCGACCCGTTGATCAGCATGGTGATTGGGGGAATTATTTTTACAGGTGGTGCCAAAATCATTCGTGAGTCGCTGCTCGTGTTGATGGAATCTGTTCCTGAGCAGTTTGATCTCGAGCAAATCCGTCAGGACCTCAGTGAAGTAGAGGGCGTGGAGGATGTTCATGAGCTGCACCTGTGGGCGGTATCCACGGAACATTACTCCCTGACAGCGCATGTGTTCGTTCGTGAAGGCATCCAGCCGTATTGTGTCATTCTGGCGATTAATCACATTTTGCAAACGAAGTACGGAATTGACCATTCGACGATTCAGATCGAGCACCCGACTATTTTGGATCACGGGGAATATGGCAAGCAGTTTTTGCTTCAGCAAGCATAAATGACCATGAGGAAAAGGCTAGTCTCCGAGCAAGCTCTGGAGATAGCCTTTTTTATTTATCTCCCCATTAAAGAAACTGATTACATAGGGTGAACGTCTTACTAGAAAGGGGAGGTTTTTTTATGAGAATCACAACCAAATTGCCACAGTATCATGAAAATGTACATGTTGAGTTGATGAAAAATGAATGGATTCCACTGAATGAACCACAGAGTTTGGGCAGGGCAACTCTTTTATCGATTCCTTTCATGCTGATCAATGCACTCATCGTTTTTGGGATCATCCATATTTTTTCGCCAATAACCTTGCAGGAATTGGGGCTGACATCTGACTCGCTATCCATATCCATTGACTTCGGTGTGATATTCTCTCTACTGGCCTTGGTCATTATTCATGAATGCTTGCATTTGATTTTTATCCCGAATTTCTTGAGATCAGAAAAAACATGGATGGGGCTAACGTTGTTTGGCGGGTTTGTAGCAACGGAAGAAAAGATTCCAAAAGCAAGATACATCCTGATTACTATCGCTCCATTCATTCTCATTTCGGTTATGTTGCCTTTTCTTCTAGGTTTTTTGGGGCTGTTCACTACTGTATTAAAATTTATGATTTTGATAAACGCAATCGCTTCATCGGTCGATATGCTGAATCTTTTTCTGGTGATGAAGCAAGTTCCGAAACAGGCAAGCTTGATCAGTAACGGACAAAAGACGTACTGGAAAGCGCTCGGGACCGATTAAAGCCAAAGGAGAAGCAACGAACAAATAAGCATAATTCCTGCATTTATCGCCATGACGGGTTTATGCTTTGCCCGAAAAAGATGGGCATGGATAGCACCGAGCATGAGGATGGCGAACAGGATACAAGCGAATGTTAATACTTCAGGAATCCAAAAGGAGCTAACTACGCCGATGATCCCGACCAGCTCAAGTGAGGCAATCACGTCCATAAACCAAAGGGGGTACCCATATTCCTTCCAGTGCTGGAGCATAGATTTTGCGCGTAAAAACTTCATTAACACAGAGATGGAAAACATCAAAGCCAAAATCAGTGAAAGAATCATGATGAATGTGTTCAACGATTTACACTCCTTTGTTCATTCGAAATCTATTGCTTAACGAGGAGTATAATGGGAGTGATCCATACAATATGTAGTCCAGCCTACAGTGAGCAGGAGGAAGTGAACGGTGATCGAAAAGGAGAAGTTTTTATCCCGCATCAATTTGTTTCAGTCGTTAAGTGAAGTAGAGCTAGCCCAATTGGAACCGGCGACCCCTATGGAAATGGTCAAAAAAGGAACGATGATTTCCTCCCCTCACCTGGAGCAGAAAAGGTTGTTTTTGATCAAGGCAGGGAAGGTTCGCTTATACAAGCTTTCGGCTGATGGCAAAGAGCTAACGATTGACTTGCTCGGCACAGGCCATGTGTTTGGCGAGATTGGCTCGTTTACGATTAGTTCAACCAATCTGTACGCCGAAGCGTGGGAAGATTCGGTGATTTGTTCGATTGATAAAGGCCAATTTGAAGAGCTGATGCTAGAGAAGCCGAGGCTTGCCTTGCATTTTATCGAGATTATATCGAATCGTTTGCAAGAGGTAGAAGAAATGATGGAGCTCATGGCGTATGGAAGTGTGCGACAGCGTCTAGTATATTTGCTCGGCAGGCTGTGCGAAAAATACGGGGGAGAGCGCCAGGCTGACGCACCAGAATGGGTCGAGCTGGCAGTGAACCTTACGCATCAGGAGCTGGCGACAATGATGGGGTGTATTCGTGAAACAGTAACAGAGACACTCCATGAGCTAACAGTAGAAGGTATCGTGAAGAAGGCGGGACTGCGTAAGCCGTTATGGGTGCATCGGGATCGATTGAGGGATAACGGATGCAAGCAAGGAAAGTGGGCTGAGAACGACAATAATGGTCGGCCAGATTAACCAGCCGCCCAATCCAGAGAAACTTACGATTTTTGCGAAGGAAGTTGGCAAGAGTTAATCCCAAAGATACGATAGAAGAAGCATTGTTTGGTCAAGGCTGTATACAGGAGCGGAATGCCCATTAACGAAAGGAATTGGTAGCCTCCTTCCAGAAAGAAGAACAAGGACAGAAAGGCTAACCCAGTAACGATACGAAACATTTGATCAAAACGACCGACGTTTTTCATTCTTATCCCTCCGGTTAGGTGTTTGAGATTGATGAGACTTATTGTACCGGAGTACTTTTTGGCTGCATGTAACAAAGTCACATAACGCAAAGATTTTTCCGTCCCATAACAAACGCCAAGCAGAAGGGAAGAAAAGCATGAACCAAATCCGTTACCATCGCAGAAAATACACGCAGGGTCATACACCAATCGAAAGGCTGGAGCGACTGTCCAAAGAGTTAGGCGGACCGAGCATTTCTATCAAGCGAGACGACATGCTTGGCTTGACAGCAGGGGGAAACAAGACGCGGAAGCTGGAGTATTTGGTGGCGGAGGCAATCGAGCAAGGGGCAGACACGTTGATTACATGTGGAGCTGTCCAATCCAATCACTGCCGGTTGACTCTGGCGGCGGCAGTTCGCGAAGGTTTGAACTGCCAGCTCGTGCTGTCCGCGCCTGAGACGGGCGAGTACCAACCGCAAGCGAGTGGCAATCATCTGTTGTTCCACTTGCTCGGAGCAGAAAAAATTGAGGTCATTCCCGCAGCGGCAGATTTGTTTGCAGCTATGGAAGAGCTCGCTGAAAGTCTGCGAAAACAAGGCAGAAAACCATATCTGATTCCTGTAGGAGGCTCCAATGAAGTAGGGTCATTGGGGTACATGGCGTGTGCGGAGGAAATCGAGCAGCAGGCCTGGGAAACGACGACTCCGTACGATTATGTCGTGACGGCAACGGGAAGTGGCGGTACCCAAGCCGGTCTGCTTGCCGGTTTTATGGCGCGCCAGTCCAACACAAAAGTAATCGGGATCAATGTCAGCCGTGATCGGGCTGCACAAGAAGCAAAGGTGATGGGGTTGCTGCGCAGTACAGCTGCACTGATCGGTTTGCAAGGGGACATACGGGCAGAAGCTGTGCTTTGCGACGACAGATTTGTCGGACCAGGCTATGCGATTCCGACGGATGGCATGATTGAAGCCGTTCAGCTGATCGCTCGGACAGAAGGGATTTTGCTAGATCCTGTCTATTCCGGAAAGGCGATGGCAGGGTTGATCGGACTGATTCGCGAAGGGCATTTTAACAAGGGTGATCACGTATTGTTCCTGCATACGGGAGGTTCCCCTGCACTCTATACGGTTCCACAGTTGTTTTTGCCGTGAAAAATACAGGCAGTGGCAGCGATGACGTACATTTGCGTCTAGAGCTGCCA